>DNGT01000222.1 GCA_003486165.1 Desulfobacteraceae bacterium | reverse complement strand
CTTTCTGGCCACATCTTCAACATATCTGGGATCATTTTTCAGCCGCTCTATTTCACGATAAAAAGAGATATTTTCCTTTTTAAGTTCATCGTTTTTTTTCGACAAGTTATCCTTTTCAATTTTAAGATTATACAGATCCATAATACCATTTTCACCGAACACTATAAACAACAACATCAAAAAAATCGTCATTATTGCTAAAACAAGCATTATATTTTTTTTAAAACTCACGCTTTACTCTTCTCCTTTCTGGCTATGGCCATAACCTTTTCCAATTCCCGACTTTTAAGCAATAAAGAAAAAGAACCATATAGTACGAGGCCGATAATTATACTTCCCGCAAGCCCAAAGAAAAGGCCCATCATACTTCCGCCTTCAGAAGGAATAATGAATAGAGCAGCCGCCCAGACAGCAACACCCATAAATACTGAACAAATTACTGTCTTATAAACGGACGTCATAATCGTTTTCAATCCCACNNTAGAGAAGTTGCCAGTGCAAGCCCTCCATGCTTTAGCGGCCCCATGAGAACAATGCCGAGAATGATATTGGCACAGACAGATATGACAGCCATTCGTACCGGAGTTTTTGTGTCCTGCAATGCATAAAATGTTGAAACCACAATCCGAACGGCTGAAAAAGCCCATAATCCTAAACTATAATATAAAAGGGCATATGCAGTCAAATGTGCAGTTTTTGCATCAAACGCACCCCTTTTAAATAATAACGCAACAATCGGCTCTCTCAAAACGATCAGGCCGACCATTGAGGGAATGGTAATAAAAAAAACCAGTTTCANNGTTGCTGTTGCTATTGCAAATATCCCAAGGGGAAACTGCACCAAACGGTCGGCGTAATATAGATACGAAACACTCCCTTCGGGAAGCAGTGAAGCCAAAAGGGTCCCCACCAGGATATTGATTTGATAGACAGCAGCGCCGAATATGGTGGGAAACATCAACAGGCCTATTTTCTTGAGACCGGGATGGAACATTTTTGCTTTTTGCCAAAAATAGAACCCTTTTTTAATCAAAAACGGCACCTGAAGGCCAAGCTGCAAAATACCACCGATCACCACACCGACAGCCAGACCTGTCACAGGATTGTCCATGTGCGGTGAAATAAAAAAAACCGAACATATAATGGAGATATTCAAAAATACAGGGGCAAGGGCTGGTGCAGCGAAGTGACCCAATACATTAAGGATTCCCATGGNNGCGGATCTTGCCATTTCAAAGGCCTCATCTTTTCCTCGATTCGTGAGCGTGTCGGTAAATACGGGGATAAATGCAACGCTTAAAGAACCCTCGGCAAAAAGCCTTCTTAAAAGGTTTGGAATTCTGAAAGCCACAAAGAATGCATCTGAGCTCAATCCGGCACCGAAAAACCAGGCAATGACAACATCTCTTATAAATCCGAAAATACGGCTCAATAGTGTTGCTGATCCAACAACTCCTGCGGCTTTTGTTACGCGGTCATTTTCACTATCGGTTTGTTTTTTTGAAGGGTTCATGATTTGATATAAATGATTCGGATCTATGGGGCCTGACTTTTATATAATCCCTGGAAGGGGCTGTTTTATTTTAAGCCGTACAAGTTAAAAGTGCCTAAAGTGATCTAAAGTTAAGGTAGCGCTAACGCGCTGTCATTAAAATATAATTGGCAGAATTCCTCAACTTTAGCCCACTTTAAGCTTTAGCTCACTTCNNTAATGAAAGGAGTTTATTAAGAAATTGGCCAATCATAAATCAGCACTTAAACGCGCACGTCAGAACGAGCTTAGACGGTTGCGAAATAAGTCCGTAAAAACAAAGACCAAAAATATCGTCAAAGATGTACGACTTTCTGTGAGCGAAAGCACTAAAGAAGACGCATTAAAAAAACTCGATATGGCAAAATCTAACATTGATAGAGCAGCCCAAAAAGGTGTGATTCACAAAAAGACGGCTTCTCGCAAAATTTCACGTCTATCGAAATTGGTAAACGCCATCTCCGCCTAACCGGAAAAAAAGCGCAACGTGCAAAATGAAATGAAATTTCTACATTCTTTGTACGATGCGCTTTTTTGTTGAATTCTTTAAAAATCTTCTGTTAAACGATTGTGGATTTTTTCAGCAAGTTTTTTAGAAAGGTTTTCGATGGCTCGACGCTTGTTCATCTCGGTAGCCTGTTTGTCTGCCGCCACATTATAGTCTTCGAATGCTGAAACACCTGTTGCGGACCATTTTACCCCACCGTCCGAACCTGTTAACTTCAAATTAACGATAATTTCAACCCGCCTTGCGAGAGGGCTTTGCTGCGCCTGACGGGAAATTGTCGTGATGCGCTCGGATTCAATAACACCGGTAAGAACTGCGTCAGCCTCCTTGCTCTTTTTCTGAACACTTCTTCCCTTCCGTGTAAATTCATATATCAGACCATTTGTAATGGTATTTTCCAACCCGGTTTCCGAGGTTCGGTTTTGAAATATTTCTATGGCAATCGTCTGTATTCCTCCAGGCAAATTTCCACTCCCTGCAAACCGATAACCGCAAGCCGAAAAAAACAAGGGGATAATAATAATCAGCCAGATATATTTTTGATGATACAAGAAAGCTGTTATTGATTTTAAGTTCATTGACTANNCTGCATCTACGCGGAACTTGCTTCTAAGTTTGCCGTTGACCTGTACCACGATCAAGAGCTCATCTCTGATTAGAACGTCCTCCCTGAATGACGGCCATGAAGCCAGTAGAATACTGGCATCAAATCCAAGCACCTCCCATAATTCTTCGGCAAAATGAGGGACAATGGGTGATAAAAGAAGCGCAACAGATTCCATGGATAGCCGCATGACCTCTATCTTTTGGGGATTCTTATCAGCAAGATCGATTCCGTACATTGTATTTACGAGTTCCATTACTGCACTGATAGCGGTATTGAAATGAAATCTGTCCTCGATATCTCTGGTAACCTTTTTTATCGTTTCGTGGTTTTTTTTGAATAGCGCGCGAGAATGGTCCTCCAGCTGATCCGGACTGCCGTTAAAAGGTTTGGCGTCACGAATTAAGCTCTCCCAATCTAAAGCCAGTCGCCACACACGGTTTAGAAAGCGATAACCGCCTTCAACACCCTGTTCGCTCCATTCCAGGTCCCTTTCAGGCGGGGCTGCGAAAAGGCAGAAAAGTCTTGTGGTATCAGCACCATATTTTTCTAAAAGAATGTTGGGATCGATAACGTTCTTTTTTGACTTGGACATCTTTTCAACACGACCGACGATAGTCTTCTGCCCGCATTGTTTGCACAGCCGTTCTTCACCGGATCCTTTTATCTCTTCGGGGAGAAGAAAACCGTGTTCAGGACAGGAAACCGTCTCTTTACAAACCATTCCCTGGGTCAAAAGTCGTGTAAAAGGTTCCTTATATTTAACAAGGCCAAAATCATTTAGAACACGGGTGTAATATCTGGAATAGAGCAGATGTAAAATCGCGTGTTCAACACCACCGATATACTGATCAACAGGCATCCAGTAATCTACGGCTTTACGGTCGAACATGGCGGTATGACAGTTCGGGCTGCAATATCTTTCATAATACCACGAAGACTCTACGAACGTATCCATGGTATCGGTTTCTCGTCTGGCCTCAAAACCGCCACAAACCGGACAAGGCGTTTTTGCAAAATATTCAAGGGTCGGTAATGGTGATTTACCGCCTTCGAGAAGATCGGCATCCTCTGGAAGCAAAATGGGAAGGTCATTTTCAGGGGTTGGAACAATGCCGCATTTTTCACAATGAATGATGGGTATTGGTGCACCCCAGTATCGCTGTCTTGAAATCCCCCAGTCCCTTAGTCTGAAACTGGTTGTTTTCTCTCCGAGACCCTTTTCTTCAAGATAAGCAGCGATATCGTCCAGCGCTTGTACACTATCTATTCCATTGAAACGGCCGGAATTTATCATAACGCCTTCACCGGTAAAGGCTTCGGTCATTGCGTCAGGATCGAGATCGGCATCATGAGGCTTTACAACCACAATGACATCAAGATCATACTTACGGGCAAATTCAAAATCTCGCTGATCATGCGCCGGAACGGACATAACAGCACCGGTACCATATTCCATNNCACCAGCGGATGCTCCGGTGCAAGGCACATAAACGTCGCCCCATATACGGTATCCTGCCGTGTGGTAAACACCGGTATTTGCTCATTCGAATTTTCTATGGGAAACCGAATTTCTGCACCCGTACTCTTTCCGATCCAATTTTTCTGCATGGTAATAACCTTTTCAGGCCAGCCCGGCAGCTTTTCACAATACGA
>DNGT01000282.1:15504-20189 GCA_003486165.1 Desulfobacteraceae bacterium | reverse complement strand
GGAATTTTTTCAATATTTCATTTCCGTTGAAGCCATCGGTGCCTTGAAAGCTGTTAAAGCCTTAGATATTCCTGTTCGTGATATCGCAATAGCCATCGAATCGAAAAATGTTCAAACACTTAAACAGTTAAAAGGTATCGGCGACCGTACAGCACGCAAGATTATTGCCACTCTTGAAGGGAAGATGGATAAATTTGCACTTATTCGAAAGTCTCAAAAGGAAGAGATTCCCATCGTCGAGGATTTGTCTCAACAGGTTCTAGATGTACTTGTAGATCAGTTGGGTTACAAGATAAAAGATGCAAAACAAATGATCACCAATGCCATGAAACGAAACAGCAATATATCAACTCCGGAAGAACTCTTTGAAGAAGTATACCGTGAGCAAGATGCTCGAAGCTGACCGATGACCATGAGTTAAGCCAATGACGGATGACATATACACACATTCTTCCGACAAACAGGATATTCTTTCAGGATCCTGCCTTCCGGTGGATCAAGAGCCGGAGATCCTGTCTTTAAGACCTGAACAATTTGCAGATTATGTTGGCCAAAATGAAGTCGTGGAAGCGCTTAAAATTGCCATTGAAGCAGCGATACAACGCGAGGAACCGGTTGATCACATCCTTTTTCACGGCCCTCCCGGTCTTGGGAAAACGACATTGGCACACATTATCGCAAATGAAATGGGGGGTAATCTTACATCAACGTCCGGCCCTTCCCTTGAAAAAGGCGGAGACCTCATCGGCATTCTCACCCATTTAGAAGACAGGGACATCCTGTTCATCGACGAAATTCACAGAACCCCAAAGATTGTAGAAGAATTTTTATACCCTGCCATGGAAGACTTTGCCGTGGACTTTGTATTTGACAAGGGAATACATGCCCGCAGTCACAAGTACCGTCTGAATCGCTTCACTCTGGTTGGTGCTACCACACGGGTGGGACTTTTATCTGCACCCCTGCGCGACCGGTTCGGTATTTTCAGAAGTCTTGATTTTTACAATGAAGCGGATTTGGTAAAAATCATCCGACGTTCTGCTGCTCTTTTGAAAGTCACGGTTGATGATGAAGGAGCAAACGAACTTTCAAGTCGATCCAGAGGAACGCCACGCATTGTAAACAGGCTTCTTAAACGTGTTAGGGATTATTCACAGGTTCGGGCAGAAGGAATCATTACAAAAAAGACCGTTGAAGCGGCGCTGGTTCTGGAAGGTGTAGATGATAAAGGGCTAACCGATCTCGACCGTAAATATCTTAAAACCATCATCGAATTTTATAAAGGCGGTCCGGTTGGAATTGAAGCCATCGCAGCAACCCTCCAGGAAGAAACAGATACGCTGGTGGATGTCATAGAACCTTATCTATTAAAAGTCGGGCTTGTCACAAGAACATCTTCAGGAAGAAAGGCGTCGGAAGCGGCGTACAAACACCTCGGATTCAGTTTTCAGAAAAGCATGTTTCAATGATGGTTGGTTTCGAAAATAATTAAAAAATGGGTAACTGTTTAGGTTTTTGAAACGAACCGATGTTAAAGACGCTTCAGATATAATTAAATTTTGTGCTGGAAGCTGTTTGGGTGGACTAGGGATTGTTATGAAAAAACCATCATCGATTCGACTTAATGCTATCATATTGACGTAAAACACTCACTGTTATTAGAAGATCGGACCGGTTTTTTCATTACGAACCGTTATCCACGAGTTCTTTCAGCAAAAATTTTATTATATCTGGAGCGATTAATCCCTAAAAAGCTAAACGCTTAGGAAAACGTATTCTTACGAAACCATCACCACTAAATGATGTCGATTATTACACTCCTTACAGACTTTGGCACTGAAGATGCCTATGTCGGTGTCATGAAAGGTGCAATCCTTTCTATAAACCCTTCTGCCGTCGTTGTTGATGTCTGTCATTATATCGACCCACAGGACGTGATCGAAGCGGCCTATATCATAAAATCTTCATATCGATATTTTCCCAAAGGCACGGTACATATCATTGTTGTAGATCCGGGGGTTGGCGGGAACCGTTCAATCGTTGCAGTTGAATTGTCGGGGCATATTTTCCTTGCACCAGACAATGGTGTTTTAACCCTTCTAATGGATGAAGGAGAAATTGACACGATTGTTCGCGTCGAGAACACCCGTTACTTCTTAAATTCCATAAGCCAGACCTTTCATGGACGAGATATTTTTGCGCCTGTCGGTTCCCACATATCCAAGGGTGTTCCCATTGAAAAATTGGGCCCACATTTAGGCATGCAAGATCTTATCCGTCTGAGCATCCCTAAACCATATCTTTCTGATAAAGATGAACTTATAGGGACGATTATATCCATCGATCGATTTGGAAACTGTATTTCTAATATTAATGAAAATTGTCTCAATAAATTTGTTAAGAACGACTCTGAAAAAAGACTTGAAATCAAAATAGGTAACACTGTAATTAAATGTTTATCCCGCAGCTATACAGGCGTGGAGTCGGGATGCCCTCTTGCTATTATCGGGAGCTTTGGATACCTTGAAATTGCGCTGAATTGCGACAATGCCAGCCGTCAGTTAAACGTTGAAAAGGGAGACAGCATTACCTTGAAATAAACTGTTGCAGGAGACAAATTGTGAAAAATATATCTGAGGATTTTTCTATCATTGATAAAGAACTCACTATAGACGGTAAAGTCTCTACCAATGGAAGGCTTATCGTCAAGGGTATTTTGAGAGGTACGGTTATTGGAAAAAATGTTGTCATTGCCGAAGAAGGATCTGTTTATGCGAATGCGAAGGTTGGAAGTATNNCAGGTAACCTGCCTTTCTGCTAAAGATAGCGACCCAGAAATCCAAAACAAAGAGACCCTTTTGTAAAAACTTCGTTTTTCTCCTTTCGAACGCGTTTTGGAGATAATAAGACCACAAACACTGCATCGAATGGATTGGACATCATCATGCTTATAAAAATTATTTCCGGCGGTCAGACCGGCGCAGACCAAGCAGCCCTTGATGTTGCCATTAAGCTTGGAATTCCATATGGTGGATGGATACCCAAGGGGCGGATAACAGAGGTGGGCGTTTTAGATCGTAAATACAAGCTAAAAGAGATGGAAACCACCAACTATAATAAACGGACCGAACGGAATGTTATAGATTCCGATGGCACCCTGATTATATCCCACGGCAGACTCACCGGGGGATCAGATTATACCCGTGAAATGGCTCTTTTACATCATCGACCTTGGCTTCACATTGATCTGGACAAAATCGGTGCCTTTCAAGCTGCCGGAAAGATCAAATCATGGATCACCGAAAATGACATTGAGGTTTTGAACGTAGCCGGATCCAGAGCGAGCAAGGATCCGGCAATATATCAGGCTACAGTCGATATTATAGAAACTGTTTTTTATCTGGATCTTATCGATGACACCATACCCGCCTCTTTTACCGTTACCCCCAAGCGTCGCGCTGAAATGGGAAAAGATATCTTGCCTCAAACCGTTGAAGAGGCTTCAGATAGACTTCTATCAAAACTGTCGCTGAGAGATAAAACCATGATTGCAAATATTCCCAAAGACAATGTGATGGACCTTTATCACTCGCTCGAGGAATATATGCGGAACGAAGTCGGTTTGTGGCTCACAAATGAGTCGTTGTTAAAATCATGCCGTTCGATATCCGGTGATAAACATTTGAGTGAATATGGTGCGTCTTTTGTCATCGTTAAATTCTTATGGGAAAAGCTTCAGAAAACCAATGTGCTGAAAATTGTGAGGTAGTTTTTTTTCGGATTCATCCCCCGATTAGCTGTAGTTAATAAGGTAAAATAAGTGAGGGGTCGGGGAGTTTTTCTCCTAAATCCTTGAATATAACGGAATGGATGATTTTTTTTTAAATCGGATGCTGTTTNNGCGGGCTTTAGCTCACTTTAGGCATTTCAAACTTCGAACTTTTGGATTTCAGCTTATCCGGGATAGTTGTCCTGATCAAAATATGTCATCCTATTTATGAATTAGAGCAATTAGGTATATGAATTATGCCCCACATTGTTTTTGTATGTACCGGTAACATATGCCGGAGCCCCATGGCAGAAGGTTTTATGCTGCACAAATGCAAGGAAATGGGCCGTCATGATCTGACGGTTTCATCCATGGGAATTCACGGACTGAATGATTACCCGGCTACTGAGTATGCCCAAAAAGTCTGTGAACAAGACGGCTTTGATATCTCATCTCACAAGGCACGATATCTGGTAGGAGATGAGCTGCAAAAAGCCGATCTTATTTTATGCATGGAACCTGTTCAGAAAAAATTCGTTCAGACCTTTTTCCCCTGGCTTCATAAAAAAGTCTTTCTTCTTGGGGCCTGGCCTGAAAAACAAACTCGAAAAAGTGCCATCAAAGATCCCATGGGCGGTTCGTACGAAAAATACCAAGAAGTGTTCAGCCTAATCAAAACCCATATTGTACGCATCATGCCCCTGCTGTAGACGAAACGCTCCGGCCAATTTTCAACAAGATGTTCTTTCAGAAAACACAACAGTGCAGGTGAGTTTTCGAATGAACTTAGCACATGTATTCGTAAATACGGTCACGTATTTATGAATTAGAGTGCGTAGTCTATTCCGGCTTTTCCTTTTTGCTAAAAACACGAATGGACCTGTCTATGCCTTTTTGATCATGAATTTTTGCTGTT
>DNGT01000282.1:0-15420 GCA_003486165.1 Desulfobacteraceae bacterium | reverse complement strand
GCAAAACACAATGCACATTCGCAGGATCTTGAGAAGTCGATACTCACCAGAATCCTTTTAAACACCAGCGGTTTTTGGGAGATTGATGGATTAACAATCATTACCGGACAGTTCTCGTGCATAATAACGCCTTCTACAGTACTCCCGATCTTTCCAACCACTCTCACCACTTTTTTTTCTTCACCTCTTGTGGAATGGGGACCCAGCACAATCAGATCTGTACTTTTCTCCCTCGCCCATCTCAAAATTTCCTCCCATGGGAAACCGGGTGAAACTCTGATTTCATAATTAAGCGAAGGGTGAAACATATCTTTATAGATCTTCTCTAGTTGTGTTTTTACGCTTTTTTCGTAATCTGTCGTCGTAATGATATCTTCACCTGTTCTAAAGTGTTTGATAAGATGACGATTCTCTGTAGAAGTAGATTCCAGTACGTGAAGGATGAATAATTTTGCCTTGTTACGGTCGGCAATTTTTAAAGCCGTTAAAATCGTTGTGTCCTTGGCGGTCAACACGTCTGATGCCGCCAATATTCGCTTAAACATCTTTTCTCCTTTTCTGCCGGGAGTTGTTGGGATCGGCATTTAAAGATGCAATATAATAGTCCGTGGCCAGAATTTTCTCCATGCACGATTCCAATGACCTTTCAGTGTCAACACGAATATGCATCTCATCACCCAATTCGTTCAAAGGTTCAAATCGCTTCTTGAAATCTTCATAATGGTGGTACCGGGCGTCTGAAACCGAATATCCGGTTTCCCGCTTTAATAGGCGTTCTTTGATAACATTTTCCTTTAATACACATTCAACAAAAACAATGTTTGCATCGTTATCTTTTGCCATACGTATGGCTTCGACTCGATCATGTTGCTTACCATATGTTGCGTCTAAAATAACGGATCTCCCCTTTTCAATTTCTTCCTGGGCCAATAGAAGAAGCCGGCCATAGGTAAGACTGCTGGCGCCTTTTGAATAAATACCCGTTCCAAACGGCATGTCCGATAGATCATCAGGTTTTAGACCATACAGGTTTTTACGGATCACATCGGATTGGAATGTTTTGATTCTAAAAACTCTGGAAAGTTCTCTTGAAATCGTACTCTTACCCGAACCCGGCATTCCGCACACCACCCAGAGCGTGGGACGTGTAAACTGCACAGCGTACTTATAGGCAAGATTTAAGTAATTGCTCGTTTCTTTGACAAGCTTTATTTTATCTTGCTCGTTCGGTTCACCCTCCTGAAGACGGATACAATTTACCTTGCACCGCACAAAAGCCCGGTAGCATTTGTAAAAATCGACAAGAACGAAAACATCCGAATCCTCCGTATGTTTCACATAATCATCGAGCAGATCATTGGCAATCTTTGGAAAACCCTCATAATCGAGATCCATTGCCAAAAACGCCAGATCTGATGTAACATCTTGAAATCTGAAACGTTCATTAAATTCGATGCAGTCAATAATCTGTATCCCTTCATCGGTAAAATAGATATGTCCGGTTCTCAGATCCCCATGGCAGTCTCGAATTTTTTTGCTTTTGATTCTATTGTCAAAAAGTTCTTTTTGTCTGTGCAAGAAGGAGAGCGTAGCGGATCGGACGATCTGAAATATTCGTTCATCAAGAATTTCTCCGGCGAACATTGCCGTTTGTCGAAAGTTTTCCTCACAATTTGCCAGAATGGTCTCCCAAGCCCCGGAGGAATGAATATGCTCAACGGACGGTCCTTGAACGTAAAATTCAGATAGAATTACAGCCAGCTCTTCAATAAGAACTCTGTTAATCTTTTCTCTTTTCAACAAATGGACCATGCAACGGTCCTCAGGAAGTTGTCTCATTTTCACAGCATATTCAACGGGAACACCCGGCCCGTTCAGATGGTATTTACCGTCTTTGAGATTGATGGGAACAACATCAAGATACACGTTGCGAGACAGACGTTTATTCAGAATAACTTCCTGATGGCAAAAATAATAACGCTTTTCCAAAGTGGTGAAATCGAGAAAATCGAGGTTGACCGGTTTTTTAATTTTATAGACATAATCGCCTGTAAGAAAAACATGAGAAATATGCGTCTCTCGCTGATCTATTATACTCACGGGGTGAGGATAGAATTCCGGTCTGCTCATAAACCCAAAAATTTGGTCTTGATGATTCATTTTCATTAATGAGCATAAATAAAATGAGGCTTGCGGCACCATCGCCCATCGCTCAATTTGGATTCTTAATTATCCCTATCGACTGCGATATTCATGCCAGATGTCGTAAATACGAAGGCTGCGGACAACTCTCAGATAAAACTGAATTATCAGGAGGAAGAAGATCAAATTGCATGAATTTACAACAAATATAATGTCAGAATATTTTACAAATTGTAAAGGCGAAATACCCTATCATTCTTATATAGCATTTTCTAATAACACAAGCCTCGCACCCCAATATTGTTAAAAAACCTCGTGGTTAGCAGTCTGGAATAATTTTTTAAGGTGAGATAAGTCTTTGGAGCAAATAACTTAGGGCACCGAAGACAAGGTGCCAGATTATCTTGACCCAGCTTCAAGAACAGATTATATTAAGGCCCTTGTTATCATTAGCTCTTTAGAAGCTAAGGCAAAAGAAGGCGCTCGTTATTAAGGCCCTGTTTCTAATTTCTAATAAACACCATCAAACAGAACGGCAACACAATGACCGAAGAATCTTTCAGAAACCTGTGTCTTTTTCATACCCTTGACGGGCTTCGGGACGGTCTTACCCACTTTTCTGGGTCGAGTCGCGCGGCGCTCATTTATGCCATTAAACCTAACGACCCGATTCGCGTATACGATCCACAACATCTGTTACAGGGACACGAACCCATATTAAAAGAACTTTATCTTCAATCGAATCAATGGCGCAAGGATGTTTCGGGAAAAATTCTTAAAAAGATGCTTTCAGGACATATCCACGCCCAAAAGAACCTTCAACTTGCGGGTTTGATTTCCTTCGGCGGCCGATCGCGTTCGATTTTTTATCAGATGTGGTTTACCGAGCATCATCCCGACATGTGTTCCATCGGACCGACTGAGTGCTGGCTGGAACATGCTGTCTGGCTCCTTTCTCATGATTTTGCTACAGAGGATCTCTTATACACAAGAACCTCCGGGAATGTCCTTCGGGAATATGCGACCCATGCGGTTCGGGATTATATTATAGACCAAATGAACATTATTCTGGGCTGGGATACTCAGATACGGGTATATCCTATTCTGGACGCCGTCCTGGGTATTTCCAAAACCCGTGAGGAAAAGGCCTGGCCTCTGGGTGAACTGACGTTTGTTGAACCGAAAGCCATTTTAGAGATGCAATTTTTAGCCCGGTTTCCTCTTTTGGAACAGCCGAATCTTAGTAATTTCAAGCATGTTCGCAAGCTCTTGCAGAGTGTTGAGAACTCGGAACGGAAACTGATATCCGACGGTAAAACCATCGTCGGAATTTCTGCCGACACCGAGGAAACCTTTCGAATTACCGCTGATTTCAGGGGCGAATACGGTTTTTTGAGCATAAATAATAATCTGGTGTGCAGTTTTGCAAATGGCAATTTTCATTCGACCACGCGCCAAGCCAAGCTGGTGGAGGTGGAAGAGGCCTTGCTCGAATCGACCCTGGATTTTGCCACCGGGCATGAACTTTTTCAGGTTATCTCCCGGATTGTGCATACGGCTGAAAGAGAAAAGTACGGCTGTACTCTGGTTATCGACTTTAATGATACTCCCATAGAAATTGCAGGGCAGAAATCGGAAAAAAAACTGGATCTTAGAGAAGAGCGTTTTCTAAAGCTCTCGGAATCCTTGGCAAAGCTGGACGGGGCGCTCCATATCGGAGCGGATCTGAAACTTCACGGGTTTGCCTGTCTCCTGGACGGTCTCGCTATCCCGGGCGAAGATCGGGCCCGGGGTGCGCGCTTCAACTCGGCTCTGAGGTTCACCGCCATACATAAGAATGTTATCATCGTGGTCGTCTCCGTAGACCGCCCGATTTCGGTCATTCAAGAAGGCGTTGAATTGAATGCCCAATGCGAATGGAAGCCCGTCGCGGGGTGTATCGAACCGCCGCCGACGCTTGAGCACTTTATAGCATAAGCGTTTTCCATACCAAATACCTTCACTCTTAGAGATTAAGGGTTGTGCTCCTCTGTTAAGGCTTTATCCAAATATGTTCCAATAAGAAGCTTGTTTGCCTCGAAATAATCTGACCGTTCTTACGTTCCATCATTTTCCCGCAGGGGTTTCCGTTGATTTTCATTTCAGAGCTTTTTGCGTTTTCTTCAGACAATATTCTCGCCAGAAGCAGTCCTTCCGGTCACAGTTCCCGTTTGCTTTTCTAAAACAATCCGGATTTCCCTCAATGCGCTGAATGCTTCGAATGAGGTGTGTGATATCCGGCAAATTATTTTTTGAGCCAGCATCCATCCTATCACCCCTTTCCACCTCTTTAATTTTCCGGTTTGTCATGACAACCACTTGTTAATAAGACCATTAATTTAAAGACAGAAAGAAGCTATTCCCTTTAAAACGATCCCATGAAAACAACGCATGTTTTGTGCACTAAAATCAATCCATATATTATATTTTATTGACATGGCTTGTTTTGTCCATAGGGGAACAGCTTCATTTTTTCTGAAGAAAGTTCCTAGGCGGGAATTTCACTCATACGATAGTGAGAAAATTTAATTTGATAGGGCTAAAATGTTCTGTCTTGATATCCGGTTTAAAACGTTTTATAAAAAATCGAATATATTTTGNNATTCAGGTAAAAACAGCATCAGAAAGCTACGCCATGCAAATACAATCAAAGCTACCGGATGTCGGTGTCACCATTTTCACGATCATGTCCAAACTGGCAACTGACCATAATGCCATCAATCTTTCCCAGGGTTTTCCGGATTTCGATGTTCATCCGGATCTCGTGGTCCTTGTCGACGAATTTATACGCTCCGGACACAATCAGTATGCACCCATGCAGGGCGTACAAGTCTTGCGGAAACAGATTGCAGAAAAAGTCTTGGATCTGTATCATGCCAACTATGATCCTGATTCTGAAATTACCGTGACATCCGGTGCAACAGAGGCCTTGTTTGCAGCCATTAGCGCCGTTGTCCGACAAGGGGACGAGGTGATCGTTCTTGAACCGGCCTTTGACTCGTATGTTCCGGTCATTAAGCTCAACGGCGGCATTCCCGTATATGTCAAGTACAAGTTTCCGGATTACAGAATAGACTGGAATGATGTCAGAAACGTTCTGTCTTCTAAAACCAGACTTATTATTCTGAATTCACCCCACAATCCAACAGGTGCCGTATTTACGGATACCGACATATCCGAACTTAAAAACGTTTTACAGGATACGGATGTGCTGATTTTGAGTGATGAAGTTTACGAGCATATTATTTTTGACGGTGTAAGGCATGAAAGTATTGCTCGCCACCCTGAACTTGTTGAAAGGAGTTTTGTGATCAGTTCCTTTGGAAAAACCTACCACACCACCGGCTGGAAGATCGGATACTGCCTGGCACCGGCCCCGTTATCCAAAGAATTTCAAAGGGTGCACCAGTTTTTAACCTTTGCATCCAATACGCCGATTCAGTATGCTTATGCCCAATTCATGAAAAACAAGGACATATATTTGAGCCTTTCGGAATTTTATCAGAAAAAACGAAATAAATTTTTATCGCTCATTAAAAATTCTCGGTTTAAAGCCTTGCCCTGCCGCGGCACTTACTTTCAGATGCTGGATTATTCCGCAATTTCCGATGAATCCGATGTCGAATTTTCAAAAAGGATGACCATAGAGCATGGTGTGGCGTCCATTCCACCTTCGGTTTTTTACCATGATCAAGTTGATCATAAAGTACTTCGATTCTGTTTTGCAAAAAAAGATAACACTTTAGAAAAGGCTGCGGAGATATTATGCAAGATTTAAAAGTCACACTGGTTCAAAGCGAACTGGCCTGGGAAGATATTGATTCGAATCTGGCCGGGTTTAATTCCAGAATAGACGCCATCGAGGAGGATACTCATCTCATCGTACTGCCGGAGATGTTTTCCACCGGCTTTACCATGAATGCCGCTGAACTGGCCCAGGACATGAAAGGTTCTGCGGTCAAATGGATCAAAGAAAAGTCAGCAGAGAAAAATGTAGACATGGTCGGAAGTATTATCGCCGATGACGGCGGCAAATTTTTTAACCGACTGGTATGGGCCAAACCCGACGGTGAAATCTTCACCTATGACAAAAAACATCTTTTTCGGATGGCCGGCGAAGAAAAAGTATACAGCTCCGGGAGTAAAAATATTACCGTTGAATTAAACGGCTGGAGGATCAGACCCTTTATCTGTTACGACCTTCGCTTTCCGGTCTGGACACGAAATATTGCGAACCAGTTTGATGCAGCCATATTTATCGCCAACTGGCCTGAAAGACGCTCAGCGCACTGGAAAGCCCTCTTGCAGGCCAGGGCCATTGAAAACCAGTGCTATATAATCGGCGTCAACCGTATCGGGATAGATGGGAACGGTTTGTCATACAGCGGAGATTCCTCCATCATCGATCCATGGGGGACAATCATTTTTCAAAAGAGCAACCAGACGTGTATCTATACCGGCGAGCTGCCCTATGAAACTCTCCAAAAGTCCAGAGAAACTTTTCCGGTCTGGATGGATGCGGATAATGACATCATCCGCTCACTTTAATTCCCATTCAATTTGATCAAAGATGTCCTCCATCTTATACAGCGCCTTGTCGGCTTTGGCCAAGTCCCAATCCGCAATATGTTCTTCAACTTCCTTGCGAATCTTGCGGAGTTTGTCTTTGTGCTTAAGTAAAATCTTTCTAAATGGCGGATCTCCCTCCAACTCGTAAAGGAGTTTGTCCAGCCTTCCAACGATGTCAAAAAGAGAGGGGCCTTCCTCTACCCATGCCTCATGAACATAACTCAGGCCCTGGGCAATCTTGGGATAATTCCCTTTCAGGCCATCTTTGTAATAGGATCGAACATGGACGGTAAGTTGCATATGTTTGCTCATGTGCGTTGTTCTCCTTTCTGTCTCAAACAAAACATCGCTCAACTCAGGTTTAGTTTAATCAAAGGAATTTATTTGTTCTGTCAATAGGATTATACGTATAATCCTCATTTATTATCAATAAAAATACGTTGGCGACCTCCCGGGGGATTCAATATTGACACACATATTTTGCTTTCCTATAATTTTAAACACTATCGCGTCAAAAGCGCGCTTTAATAAACAACAATGGACAACCTTTTAACGGAGGGTGATCAATGAAAAATAACTACGAGAAGCTCGGCGCATTTTATCTCGGCAAGGAATACGATCTGGCTTCCCGAACGCTTAAAGAAGATCTGATCCTATATGACTCCAAAGACCTTAACACTCATGCGGTCATCATCGGCATGACCGGCAGCGGAAAAACCGGATTGGGAATCGGCATTTTGGAAGAGGCTTTGATCGACAATATTCCCATTATTGCCATCGACCCCAAAGGAGATCTGCCAAACCTGCTGTTGAACTTTCCGGATCTTAGTCCTGAAGATTTCCGACCCTGGGTGAACGCTCAGGATGCCCTGAATAAGGGGCTTACCATAGACCAATTCGCATCAAAGCAGGCCGAAACCTGGCGAAAAGGCCTTGCCGACTGGGATCAAGAACCCAATCGCATAGCGCGTCTGAAGGCCACAGCCGATTTTGCCGTTTACACTCCGGGAAGCCATGCAGGAATTCCGGTGAGCGTTCTAAGATCCTTTTCGCCTCCTACTCCTGCGACTCTTGAAGACCCCGACCTGCTTCGTGAACAGATCCAAATGACGGCCACAAGCCTTCTCGCACTTTTGGGCATTGACGCCGATCCCATTATCAGCAGGGAACACATATTGCTGTCCAACATCTTCGAAACAGTTTGGTCAGAGGCTAAGAGCCTCGACCTGGCCGGACTGATCCACGCCATCCAGGCACCGCCTTTTGAACGTATTGGGGTGATGGATCTGGAATCGTTCTATCCTGCCAAGGAACGTTTTGCCCTGGCCATGCGGATGAACAACCTTCTCGCATCGCCGGGTTTTGAATCCTGGCTGGAAGGCGAGCCGCTCAANNCGTGCCATTTTGTATATGGATGAGATTTTTGGCTATTTTCCTCCGGTGGGCAATCCGCCCTCCAAAACGCCGCTTTTGACGCTGTTGAAGCAGGCCCGAGCATTTGGCCTGGGTGTTGTATTGTCTACCCAAAATCCGGTCGATTTAGACTATAAAGGGCTTGCCAATACCGGTACATGGTTTATTGGTCGTCTCCAAACCGAACGTGACAAGGGACGCGTTCTGGAAGGCCTTGAAGGCGCTGCTGCAGGCAGCGGGTTTGACCGCAGCCGAATGGAAGAAATTCTGGCCGGCCTTGGAAAGCAGGTCTTTCTATTGCACAATGTGCACGAAAATGAACCTGTGATTTTCCAAACCCGCTGGGTAATGTCCTATTTACGGGGGCCCATGACCAGGGAACAAATCAAGGTTCTTATGGCCCATAGAAAAAGCCTGACCACGGTCGGCGCCAAAATATCTGCATTTCCTGCAGTTGCGGATCCTTTAAAACCTTCTCCGCCTGTCTTGACGGCAAAAGGACCGCCGCTGGTGCCCCCGGGAATCGACACGTTTTATCTGGCCGCATCCGGTGCCGGCCATGGCGTGGTATATTACCCTNNGTGGGGAATATGCCGATCTGCCGACAGCCGCACAAAACGTATCCAATTACCGCAAGTGGGAAAAGGACCTGTTACGCTGGGTTCGTCAAAACCGGCCCCTGATGCTTTGGCGTTCCGAGAGTTTGGGTATCGCTAGTCAACTGGGTGAATCCGAAGGCGAGTTTCGCTTGCGGTTGGCACAGGTAATGCGTGAAAAGCGGGATCTGGAAGTGGAGAAACTGCGCAAAAAATACGATACGCGATTCACCACGCTGAAAGATCGTCTAATGCGCACCGAACAAGCTATAGCCAGAGAAGACGAACAGGCCAAAGCCAGCAAAATGCAGACCGCGATATCTTTTGGTACCGCCATCCTTGGCGCTTTCTTAGGTCGTAAAGCAGTGAGCGCCACATCGGCACAACGGGTTGGAACTGCCATGAGATCCGCCAGCCGTGTTCAGAAAGAAAAAATGGATGTGGCCCGGGCGCAAGAGAGAGCCGAGGCGGTTCGCCTGCAATTATCTGAACTCGACGAGCGCCTGCAAGAGGATATCGATGCCATAGGGTTCTCCATGGATGCTGAAGCCGAAAATCCTGAAAAAATCAGCGTAAAGCCCAAGAGCACGGATATTACTTTAGAAATTTTCGGGCTGGCCTGGATGCCTTTTAGAAAGAATGTGGGAGGAGGGCTGAGCCCTGATTGGAGCTAACTAGTATCCATTCAAAAATGCAATGCGTTGAATTTACTTGTTGGAGATAGGAGGTGTGGAAAAATCGACCTCCGGCAACTCCCGTTGGGTCGCCAGGTCCAACGCAAAATAGTTTTTTTTCTCGAATCCGAATTTTCTTGCGATAAATTTGGCAGGAAAGGATTCGATAAGCGTATTGAATCTTCCCACGTTACTGTTGTATCGATTTCTCGCCTTTTGGATATCCTCCTCAATTTCACTCAGGCTCTTTTGCAGTTCGAGAAAATTCTCACTGGCTTTTAGATCCGGATACGCCTCAGCCAGAGCCAGAAGTCCACGCAGAGATTTGGAAATCTGACTTTCCTCCTCAATCCGATTCGACATACCGGTCGAAACGGCCAAATAATCGTTTTTAGTCTGAAAAATTTTGGCTTCGTGTTCCTCGTACCTTTCAATTGCGCGAATCAAATTGGGAATCAGGTTAAAGCGGCGCTTCAATGCAACCTCAATACCGCTCCATGCTTCCTCAATCCTGTTTTTGTACTTGATAAACCGGTTATAGGCGTTGACGAACCAGGCAATTGATACCAAAAGAATAAAAAAAACGAGCATAATTATCGGTTGCATGACAATCCCTTTCTTAGCGCAGAACCATATCAGTTGGCCTTGAGCCCCAAAAATCGTTGACCGATATTCGATGGTGGCTGATCAGCCGATCCTTAACACGATGGTGCACACCATCTCGTTCTTTGGTAATTATTGTTTAATATCGGCAATAAACTTATTGGAAGTCTGAATGGCCTCATTCATATTTTTGATCAAACCGTCAATTTCACCTTTCAATGAGGAAAACTCCGCCCGCAAAGAACCGATGGCCTGGGCATTGAGATTGTGTTTGAGGAACAGGACATTGTCGCGAAAGGTACGTAAAACCGGCGTCATGCTTTTTTCAGCCCGATGCATGCTGGCGAGCATTTCACGGTAACGGGTTTTGGTGTTTTGCAGTTTCTGTTTGCTTGACCGGCGAAGATCCGCATTCTTATAAAGATTCAATTCTTCCTCCCACTCCTCGAACAGGGCATCGGCAACAGATTCCACCTTGTCGATCCGCTCGGAAACTTTTTNNCCCTCCACCCGATCCACAAGAATATCGCGTTTATGAACACCCACCTTTTCCATGGCGCCATAATATGCTTTGGAACATCCCCCCACAAAAAAAGAACAAATAAAACCGCGATTAGGATCAACCAAGCGGGAATTAAGGTTGTCTCTTTTTTCATGTTTTCCTTTTTATGTGACATTCTTTTGTCTCCATCGCTTAGAAAATATGGCGCACCATTTGTTTCATCGAGTAAGTTTGCCGGCTTCACCATCTGACCCAGCGTAAGAAGTTGCAATAAACTTCTAAGCTTCTTATCCGTGGCATTCACCGAAATCGGACTATCGCTGGTCGATGGGAATATAATCGGTTTGGGTAGGTCCGATGTAAATCTGGCGAGGTCGTCCAAGTTTCCACTTGGGATCATCTAGGCTTTCTTTCCATTGGGCAATCCAGCCCGGCAACCGGCCGATGGCGAACATGACCGTAAACATATTGGTGGGAATGCCCATGGCTCGCAGGACGATGCCGCTGTAAAAGTCGATGTTTGGATACAGGTTGTATTCAGTGAAATAATCATCTTTTAATGCCGCTTCTTCAAGCTCTTTGGCAATATCGAGTAACGGATCGTTAATTTTGAGTTTAAAAAGAACCTTGTCGCACATCTTTTTCATGATTCTGGCCCTCGGATCATACGCCTTGTAAACGCGATGCCCAAAGCCCATAAGGCGAAACGGATCTTTTTTATCTTTGGCACGTTCAATGGCCCGGCGATAGTTACCACCGTCTTTTTGAATATCGGAAAGCATTTCGATGACCGCCTGGTTGGCTCCCCCATGCAAGGGACCCCATAGGGCCGCAATACCGGCGGAAATCGCCGCATATAGATTAACTCTCCCACTTCCCACAAGCCTTACCGCTGAGGTAGAACAATTCTGCTCATGGTCGGCGTGAAGAATCCAGAAAACATCCAGCGCCCTTACCAGATCCTCATCAATGCGATATGGCTTAACCGGCGTATCGAACATCATGTTCAGAAAATTTGCACAGTATTTCAGGTCAGGCCGAGGGTAAACAACCTTGTGGCCTCTCGATATCTTATAGGACATGGCAGCCATGGTCCGAACTTTGGACAATAAGCGGGTAACGGTGATATTGATCTCCTCTTCAAGGGTCTGAAGCTCGGGATAAAAGCTTCTTAAAGCATTCACCATGGAAGAGAGTATTCCCATGGGATGCGAAGCTCTGGGGAAGTTCTGATAAAAAATCTGCATGTCCTCATGCACAAGTGAGTTGTCATTAAACAGAACCGACATGTTGTTGAGTTCCGCTTTGGTGGGCAGCCTACCGTTTATTAACAAATAGACGGTTTCGAGAAAACTCGAATGTTCAGCCAGTTGTTCCACCGGAATGCCTCGATATCGCAAAATTCCTTTTTCACCGTCCATAAACGTAATGGAGCTGGTGCAGCTGCCGGTGTTGGCGTATCCCGGATCCAAGGTAATCAGGCCCGTCATTGGGCGAAGGTTTGAAATGTCAATGGCCTTTTCGCCTTCACTGCCGGTAACAATTGGAAGTTCATATGTTTTGCCTTCGAATATCAGTTTAACCGTATCTTCCATATCCCACCTCTGTGTTACAAATAATTGATTACTGTTTAATATTTCCAGTTTGAACAAAGAAATTAATCTCCTATTATATCAGCGTGTTGGCATGCCAACAAACTGTTTAAAATCGTAGATCTGAACCGGATGGAAACGCTTTTATAAGAACTTGCAGAATTGACACATTCCCATTTATTGAGATTGTGTTAATTTGAAAAAACTTTTGTATACATGAATCTCATTATAACGTCAAGAAACCGTTAAAAAATATTAAAAACTATCGTTTACCCATGCTCTTATGGTATGATAAATTTATATCTGAATTTTGCATGAAAGTTGATGAGAATTTTTATAATCGTTAATTGAAATAACTTTAAACAACATCATGCATTTTACCTAAATGGTATATCGGATAATGAGATTCTGCCATTACACATCCTTTATCCTGAATTTTGTATGAGGCGGCATTATGTCTTTTAAAGAAAATCTTTTGAAAAAAATCAACATAGACAAAATGGGGCGCCAGGTCATTGCTTCCATCGGTCCCGTAGACAGTGGTCGCAAGATAGACAAGAACANNATGCCGAAAAGACCCGGATTCTGGTGCTCGACAATGATCTGGCCATTTATAATACGTCTGTCTATGATGTGGCCATGCGCAAAAGTCCCACTGTCAAAGAAATGATGAATCCTTTCAATGTGGTCAAAATATTAAAAGATACCGACGTGGTCATCAGCAAAAAGGAAAATTCTGTTAAGATTGTTCTACAGAAATGTATCGCCAAACTGAACCTATCCTTTAACGCTTCCGATCTCGATGAAATCGCCAAGGACGGCTTGGCGTCTTTTGAAAATAGATACTCGGACGGCGTCATTGAAACCCTTGATCTTTTTGCAGATATTTTACATTTCGAAAACCCGCCCAGAGCCTTTAGAGTCAGCCACCACAAGATTACCGGGGCGTTGGTCAAAAAAGAGAACGGGGAAGAAATGTTCGGTCCCATGGTCCTTTACAGTATGATACACAACACTCTGAAATTGATCGATCAGCAGATCGGGAGTTTTGATAGAGAAAGGCTAAAATTTGTTCAGCACGTTGCCGCAGGAACGGAGAAGGCCTCGGCAGAAGGCTCGGATGTTTTTCAATATCTTAAAACGGCTGCATTAAAATTGGTCGTCTCGTGAGGATTCGGGAGAAATGAAAAAACAAATTGTGACCTCAGGTGCATCTGTTATTAGTCAGAAAAAAAATGAACGCCTTGATGCCTATCTGGGGAGCTGTGTAGGGATCACTCTGGTTGATCGCCAGGCAAATGTGGGAGGATTGCTGCACCTTCTCTTGGCCGAGGCTACAGGAATGCATGTGTCTTTCCAACCTAAAAGTTATGCGAGCACCGGCATGCCACATTTTATAAAAGAGTTGATTGATGCGGGTGCTTCAAAAGAGAGGCTGGAAGCATGCGTGGCCGGAGGTGCTCTGATCGGTCCATTGTCAGATCAAGACTTGTCTTTAGATATTGGAGGACGAACCGCCGAAGTGGTTCAAGTGTATCTTGATGATCAGGGAATTCCAATAACTGAAAGTGAAACCGGGGGATATTCTGGGCGCAAAATGAGCCTCGATCTTTATCACTGGAACACGACCATTGAACCGACATGGCAAATTGAAAGGCCGTCAAAGAGTCCTTTTCAAACCGATGTTGTTTTCAATATTGATGAAGCGATTCAGAGGATTAAACCAATACCTCAGGTGGCACTCAAGGTCATCCGTATGATACACAGAGATGATTATACAATAAAAGAGGTTGGGAGTGAAATCCGTCAGGACCAAGTAATCAGCGGAAGAGTTTTAAATCTTTGCAACTCAACTGCCATGGGACTAAAAACCGTCGTCGATTCCATTGATCGAGCACTAATATTGATCGGAGAAAAGCGCCTTTTAAAACTCGTTGTTACGGCATCTGTCAAATCGCTTTTCCCACAATCATCCCAAGGTTATTCCCTGTGCAAGGGGGGAATCTTCCAGCATGCTATTGGGACTGCCCTGATTGCTCAAGAACTTGCCGTTTTTACTAAGAAGGCAGCACCTGATATTGCTTATACTGCCGGACTTTTGCACGATATAGGAAAAATTCCGCTGGATCAGGTTATGGCGGGAAACACCCCTTTTTTCTATAGATATATGCAGGAAAATTGTGGGGATTTTTGTGAAGCGGAAAAATTGAAGTTCGGTATAGATCACACTGAAGCCGGAATGCGGCTGGGTAACTTATGGACACTGCCGAACAATCTGATCAATGTGATTGCAAACCATCATTTTCCCGAAACCGCAACTGAAGATCAAGAACTTGTCACAATAGTGCATCTTGCCGATCTATTGATGTCAAAATTTCAATCACACCATGAGCTAGAACAAATTGATACGGAAAAATTGTCGGAAAGGCTGAATCGATTGGGCCTGAATTCCGATCATCTTCCAATCCTGATCGACCTTATCCCAAAAAACATTTTTCAATCAACAGCCATGCCGATCTGAGTAATAAAAAGGGGATCTCTATTGGAAATCCCCTTTTTAATTTTTTCTTAGCACTTATGTTTTAAGGCTATACGTCAGCTGTGACCTGAATTTTGCACGAATTGGAGGCTTTCATGTGCAAGGGACTTAAGGGCGAAGCCATAGCGAACTATTGCGAGCCCATAATAACGCAGCAGATGAAAGCCTCCGGCTCGCCCTTTGGGTGAAAATTGATGAGAAAAAAGATCATCATCCGATATCTCATTCGGATAAAATGAACCATGATATGATTTTGCTGAAAACTTCTCCAATCAAATAACCGATAAATTCTCATTAATTTTCATGCAATATTCGGGTGTTAAACTTGCTGATATTTGGCCTCCATTTCCCGGCGATCCGCCATATCCATGAGGACCCTGTCTCTAGCCTTGTCGATGCCCAGAGCTTTTCGCTTTTTATCGATATGGGCAATCATCTTATGGGCATGTTTGATGGGATCCGGCTCGCAATCCCACTTGCCGCCGTAAATTTTCTCCAGCTCATTGTACAGGTAATCCTTGAACACCGGTGCCCCTTCCAGGGGCATATGATACCCAAAAACCGTGTACACGCCGGATGCAACAAAATACTGGCCAATGGCAATGGCCTTTTCACTCATCCACTCCGGAGCACTTCCGGCGGCTGGCAGATCCTGAATGTCGTTACCCAGACCGCCGGCCTTTACCACCTCCGTCGCCGCCAGCAGAATGCGGGTGTTATCCACGCAGGAACCCAGATGCAGAACCGGCGG
>DNGT01000262.1 GCA_003486165.1 Desulfobacteraceae bacterium | reverse complement strand
TCTCCCCAGGCTGCTCTGGTTATAAACTGTCTGGCCTACCTTGACAATCTCAAGTCTGTGGTCATGCTCGGGATGTGCGGCGGAATAGATGACACCCTTGAAATCGGTGACTTTATCATCCCTTCCGCAGCCATTCGCGGGGAGGGAACCAGCCGGCATTATCTGCCGCCTGAGTTTCCCGCCATACCCACCTCTTCGGTGAATCTTTTCTGTATCGGAGCCCTTCGAAAATTAAAACTGGCCCCCAAGTGCGGTATTGTTTATACTACTGACCGGCGTCTATGGGAGTTCGATGATAAATTTGTTAACCATTTAAGGCAGCAGCGGATACTTGCCATCGATATGGAATTGGCGACCCTATTCTCCGTGGCCTATCATTATGAAGTTCCCATTGGGTCTGTGATGCTGGTGTCGGATATGCCGTTGCAAAAACGCGGCATAAAAGACAAGAAAATGCAGGACGATATTTTTTCTAACCACATGGAAACCCACCTGGATATTGCAATAGATGTGATTGAAAATTTAAATTCAAAATGGGATAAAATAGAACGGGAACTCACCAGCGAATGGTAGGGTTGTCTCTTTTTATCTAAGATTGCTTGACAAATTCATATTCGCAATTATCTTCTTCCAGCATTCATTGGAAACATATGAAAAACAAAGACCCCTATGGGGCGAAAATGCCCTGAATGAGGGGTTTTTTATTACATAAAACCTTAAGCGGGTTTTATCACCAAAACACAAAAATTANNACTGAAAGAATTCTATTTTTCACAAAACGAATCCATGCAATACATGATGTCAAAGGGAAAGACGGCGTAGGCGCCACCATGGATTCAATGGAACTTGAAAAAGAACGCGGCATAACCATTGCTTCTGCCGCCACCTATTGCGAATGGCTGGATCATAAAATTAATATTATCGACACCCCCGGCCATGTCGATTTTACAATAGAAGTTGAACGGTCTTTGAGAGTGCTCGACGGCGCCATACTGGTTTTATGTTCTGTGGGCGGTGTTCAGTCCCAATCCGTTACTGTTGACCAGCAAATGAAAAGGTACAAGGTACCCTGTATCGCTTTTATCAACAAGTGCGATCGAAGCGGAGCCAATCCTTTTCGTGTCACTGATCAACTTAAAGAAAAACTTGGGCACAATGCAGTTGCCATGCAGATCCCCATCGGTCTCGAGGTGGATTTTGAGGGTGTTGTTGATCTTGTAACCATGAAAGCGATCTATTTTGACGGACCCAATGGAGAAGACGTACGGATTGAAGAAATACCCCAGAATCTTCTTGATGAAGCCATGAATCGGCGTGAAGAATTGATCGATGCGGCCTCGATGTTTTCAGATGAACTTACGGAAGCTGTTCTTGAAGAAAAAAATATCACAGAAGACATGATCGTCTCGGCAGTACGAATCGGCACGCTAACCCGCAAAATGACACCGGTCTTTATTGGGTCGGCCTATAAAAATAAAGGCGTTCAACCGCTTCTTGATGCGGTTGTGAATTTTCTTCCCTGCCCGTCTGATGTTGAAAATACGGCCTTAGACCTGGATAAGGACGAAACTCCTGTTATCCTTTCCAATGAAATGAATAAACCGGTGGTTGCCCTGGCTTTCAAACTCGAAGACGGACAATATGGTCAATTAACCTACATCAGGGTATACCAGGGATCCCTTTCTAAAGGGGATGCCATTGTCAATGTGCGTAATGGGAAAAAAATCAAGATCGGAAGGGTTGTCCGTATGCACGCAGAACAAATGGAAGACATCGAAACCATCCCGGCAGGATATATAGGAGCTCTTTTTGGAATCGAGTGCTCCTCCGGTGACACCTTTGTTCATCCCGGCCTTAACCTGACGATGACGTCAATGTTTGTCCCTGAACCTGTCATCTCACTTGCCATTTTTCCGAAAGACAACAAGTCCCAGATAAACATGTCCAAGGCTCTCAACAGGTTCAGTAAAGAAGACCCTACCTTTAGAACCTATGTTGACCATGAGACCAATGAAACGATTATCGAAGGGATGGGAGAGCTGCATCTCGATGTCTATGTAGAACGAATGCGACGTGAATATGCAACGGATGTTACCACCGGTCATCCACGAGTGGCGTATAGAGAAACCATCACTCGAAGGGGCGAATTTAATTATACCCATAAAAAACAAACCGGTGGTTCCGGACAATACGGACGAGTGGCCGGCTACATGGAACCTTGCCCTGATGAACATTTCGTCTTTGAAAATAAAATCATCGGCGGCAAGATTCCAACCCAGTTTATCCCTTCGTGTGAAAAGGGCTTTATGCAATCCATGGCCAAAGGGCCAAAAATGGAATTTCCCATTACCGGCATTAAAGTAGTGATTAATGACGGGGCATCACATTCTGTCGATTCGTCTGAAATGGCATTCATCGCCGCAGCCCGGGGTGCTTTTCGTGAAGGTTATTTCAAGGCCTCACCAGCTATTCTTGAACCGATCATGAAAGTTGCCGTTGAAACCCCGTCGGAGTTCCAAGGTGCTGTCATGGGCCTATTGAATCAACGGCGCGGAATCATTGTGGGATCTCAGGACGAAGGTCCGTTTTGTGTTGTTGAATC
>DNGT01000441.1 GCA_003486165.1 Desulfobacteraceae bacterium | reverse complement strand
ACCGGATCGAGAACGATCGGTGGTGGCTTTACGGTTTTTAAAGCTTTTGCAATTGCCTGAATCAGCTCGATACTGGAGACCATTCCGATTTTTACGGCATGAATTTCAATATCGTCGAAAAGACAGGTAATCTGATCGTGTACAATTTTGGGGTGCATTTCCTGGATGTCATAAACTTTCTGTGTATTCTGGACGGTTACCGCTGTAACTGCACTCATGCCGAAAACGCCATGCGCCTGAAATGTTTTTAGATCAGCCTGGATTCCTGCACCGCCTGATGAATCCGAACCCGCAATGGTAAGAGCGACTCGCATGAAATACCTTTCTATTAAGGGATCAATTTTAAATATCGATAAGGGAATTGAAGAACGATGAAAAGAATGGCGGAGTAAAAACGTCATGCATGGTTCTCCGATTTCCCTACGACAGTNNCTAACTGTATCAGGTTCAAAGGGTATGCTCTCAGTTCTGTAATAAAATCAGAACACCCCTATCCGGAATTAAATACTACATTTAACAGCCGGAAATAAAAATTGCAAGTTCAATATTAACCGCAAGGCAGGGCAGGATAAACGCATTTGATTGCGGCGCAACCTAGCGGCAGCGTGTTTCTCTTAGATACCGACTGACTGTCTGAAGGGTTTTAGCATGCGTTAGTCCAAGGCTTATAAAATTATTATTAAAAAAATCAAAAGCATAATATAGTGACGAATTGTCCTTTATAACCCAGACTTGGCTCTGATTTTCGGGTGCTTAAGCACAAGTTTCAGTCGTTTGGAAAGAGATATACGCCGTCGTGGAGCGTTCTCCCCACATTGGGATTCAAATGTGTTTTCACTGAGGAGGGGGAGTTGTTTGACAAACAAAGTTACTCGTGTTAGCAGTTAAACAATACGTCACTGGGGGAGCCGATAAAAATGGCTGAGAGGAGGCTTGAAGCCTCGACCCCTGGAACCTGATCCGGATCATGCCGGCGTAGGGAAGCTGATACCATCATATCGTTATTTTTCCTTCCCACTCACCGGTGTTTAGGTCCAATCCTAATCAAAGTTTCGACAGTCTTGCCATTGCAGAATGTATAACAGCACCCAAATCGATACAAAACCTGGAGAACGTCCAGACGCTCCGACCGTTACATTGGAACAGGTTTCCTTTGCATATCCAGGCAAGCAGATCTTTCGTTCCTTGAATTTTACTGTAAAAGGCGGCCAGTGGACATGTCTTATCGGCCCCAGTGGTTGTGGAAAGTCTACATTGCTCAGACTGATTTCAGGAACCCTTCGAGAGGGACTCTCCGGATGCATTCATTTTAATGACGGCAACAATCATAAAGGACGGACCGCCTGGATGTCTCAAAAAGATCTGTTGCTTCCCTGGTTGAGTGTCGTGGATAATGTCTCTTTGGGGGCACGTTTAAGGGGCGAAATGACTGCCAAAAAGCGTTCAAAGGCGATGTCGCTGCTCGAAGATGCAGGATTGGGTGAATATGCAAATGTACTTCCTTCATCCCTTTCCGGCGGCATGCGTCAACGTGTGGCTCTGTTGCGAACACTGATGGAAGAGCGTTCGGTCATCCTCATGGATGAGCCGTTTTCAGCACTTGATGCATTGACAAGACTCAAACTTCAGGATTTGGCAGCAAGGCTGGTTGAAGGCGCAACCGTTTTGATGGTGACCCATGATCCACTTGAGGCTCTCCGTCTCGGTCACAGAATATATGTTATGACAGACAGACCTGCAAAATTGAGCGATGTATTGATTCCGCCAGGTTCTCCTCCACGCAATCCCGGCGATTCAGCCATCATTTCCATGCAGGCAACATTACTTGAGCGGCTGGAGGGCAGAGACAACCCATGACCTTTATCCGTTCCATAGTGATTTTGCTGGGATTGGTGCTGATATGGCAGGCGNNATTGTTCTCGTGACCGGCGTGCCCGCCTATATATTACCTGGGCCCATAAGGGTCGCTGAAGCTGCTTTGTCTCACGTAGGCCCGTTATTAGAACATGCCATGACAACGTTATTGGAAATTATTGCGGGATTGCTTATTGGAACACTGTTGGGTGCTTCAAATGCTCTTGTTATGATTGCTTCTCGATCTTTAAAACGTTGGCTGTTACCTGTTCTTGTTATCAGTCAGGCGATTCCGGTATTTGCCCTTGCTCCCCTTCTCGTCCTGTGGCTGGGTTACGGCATGAGTTCAAAGATTGGAATGGCTGTTCTGATTATTTTTTTCCCGGTGACCGCAGCATTCTACGATGGAATGCGCAGCACAGAGCCTGAGTGGCTGGAACTTGCACAAGTGATGAATGCGAAACCCATGGCAATTATCCGGCATATCAGGATTCCTGCGGCGCTTCCGGCTTTTGCTTCGGGTTTACGGGTTGCGACGGCTGTTGCGCCCATTGGCGCAGTTGTGGGTGAATGGGTTGGGTCCAGCAGAGGCCTCGGGTTTTATATGCTTCACGCCAATGCCCGCATGCAAATTGATATCATGTTTGCGGCACTTTCCCTTTTATGTATCGTTGCCCTGATGCTTTACTTTTTAGTAGACAGGGCCATGATCAAAATTGTCTACTGGCAAAAAAAAGGAAATAATAAGGAGGAAAGTCACTAATGAAACATAAATATCTTATCGTATTTTTCATCGTGGCGGCCTTGTTGGGTGGAGTTTCAAATACCTTAACCGCATCAGAAAAAATGTCAGTTGTGCTCGACTGGTTCGTCAATCCGGATCATGGGCCGCTCTTTATCGCTCTTGAAAAAGGATTCTTTAGCCGGCAGGGGTTGGATGTCAGCTTCCAAGTTCCTTCAAATCCGAATGACCCTCCAAAACTTGTTGCTGCCAAACACGCAGATATTGGGGTTTCCTACCAACCCCAGCATTATCTTCATGTTGATCAAGGATTACCACTGGTCCGAATTGCAACCCTCGTTGCAACGCCTTTAAATACGCTGGTGGTGCTGGCAGACAGTGACATAAAAAATCTTGCTCAACTAAAAGGTAAAACCGTGGGGTATTCAATCGGTGGATTTGAAACCGTTATTCTCAAGGTCATGCTTGAAAGCCAGGGCCTGTCTCTGGATACTGTAAAACTGGTCAATGTTAATTTTTCGTTGTCTCCATCTCTTTTTTC
>DNGT01000059.1 GCA_003486165.1 Desulfobacteraceae bacterium | reverse complement strand
CGACCCCTTGAACCCCATTCAAGTGCGCTTCCAGACTGCGCCACGCCCCGACGATAAAACGATGATTAACACTTCAAATAATCTATGTCAACCTAAACTGAGCGTTTCAAATAATGAAGGGGTTATGAAAAAGTAATAAATATAAACGCTCAATTTAGGTCAAGATATGGCCTGAATCTTGTGTAAAAATTGGTGAGTATTTGTTTGAGTATATTATGTTGGGATAATTTATAGGATATTTCAACATAGTGTCAAAATTATGTTGACGATTGCATAAAAAGAACGTTTTATTCAATGACTGTCGTTTGTAAACAACGGAGATGACATGCTGAGCAAGGACAATAAATCTGTCAGGCCCCCTCGCCTGAAGCCGGGGGACACCATNNGGCATTGTTGCGCCGGCAGGTCCGTTTGATCTGGAAAAATTCATGAAAGGGAAAGCCATTCTGGAATCCATGGGATTTCAAACGTTTTTTGATGAAGGTATTTTTCAAAAACATAGATTTCTGGCTGGAACTGACACCCAGCGGTCAGATCAGGTGAATCGTTTGTTTGCCGATCCATCTGTCCAGGCAATTGTTTGTGCCCGGGGCGGATATGGAAGCATGCGCATTCTTCCTTTTCTCGATTTTGAAACCATTCAAACGCATCCCAAAATCTTTTTGGGGTTCAGTGATGTCTCGGCACTGCTGTCTGTGCTTTACGACCAATGCGGCCTAATCACCTTTCACGGGCCTCTGGTCACCACCCTGGCAAAAGCCACTGAAAAAACCATCATGGCCATGAAAACGGTATTGGCATCCGATGCGACGCTTGAACTGATCCCTGAAGACGGCAAGGTGATCAAGCCGGGAATTTGTTCAGGGCTTGTGGTCGGTGGTAACCTGACCACATTNNTACAGGATCGACAGAATGTTGACACAAATGAAACTGGCCGGATGTTTCAATGGTATTGCCGGCCTGATTCTCGGCACTTTTAAAGAATGCGGTCAACTGAATGAGATTGTCGAAATTTTTAACAATATATTTGAAAATGCGGATATTCCGATTTTGGCCGGTTTTGACATGGGCCATGGAAAACATAATCTAATAATTCCAATGGGTTTAGGCGCAACGCTGGATACCGATAAAAAACGGTTGCAGTTTCATGAACCTGCTACGGTGGCATAATTGGTGAAAAAAATATATGGTGATGAAGCACGTTGACCGTTTGATGAAAGATGCTGTTGCAAACAATGTGTTTCCCGGCGGGGTCCTTTTGGTTTCGCNNAAACGGTTTTCGACCTGGCGTCTCTTACAAAACCTTTGGCCACGGCTCTTGCAGTCATGGACCTGATCCGACAATCCAGGTTGACCCTAAAGGACCATCTGGGGTCCATTTTACCTTTATTTAAAAACACCGACAAAGAAAAGATCCGGATAGAAAATCTGCTTTACCATAACTCAGGATTTCCGGATTATCGTCCCTATTATAAATTGGTAAAAAAAATAGAACCTGGGCAGAGAAAAGATGCCTTGAGGGAATGCCTGATCAAAGAACCGCTGATTTATTCCCCCGGCCATCAGGTGGTTTACAGCGACCTTGGATTTATGGTGCTGTGTTGGGTGATCGAAGAGGTGGCAGGAATTCCTCTGGATCGTTTTGTTACGGAAAATATTTATCACCCTTTGGGTCTTAAGACGTTATTTTTTTTGCCGGTTGATAAAAAGCCACCTGTTGCAGAATTTGCCGCTACCGAGAGATGTCCGTGGCGGGGCATACTTTTGGAGGGTGTTGTTCATGATGATAATGCATATTCGGTGGGCGGCATCGAAGGGCATGCCGGCCTTTTCGGGACNNGGTACATCTTTTTGGATGGATCTGAATCGAGCAATTGTTGTTATTCTGTTGACCAATCGCATCCATCCGTCCCGGGATAACAACCGGATAAAAGCCTTCAGACCAATATTACATGATAAAGTCATGGAAAATTTTTTGATTGACAGACCACCAACATGTTCATTGGCATAAATATTGCTTAAAACCAAATTTAGTACTATTTTTTAAAATCACAGACTCCAATCAAAAAGATGGATACTGTGATAATTCTCTTGTCATTATAAACCAATTTTGATAATTTAAAACATTTTATAATATCTTTTAACATCCAGCATATTTCAAAGATTGTAAATATAATATTTAAACAAACAGACATGTAAACATTTAGCGTGTGAAGATGAGGGATTATGGCTCTATTTTGGGATAAACTGCTCGGTTATTTCTCCAGTGATCTTGCCATTGATCTGGGTACGGCAAATACTCTTGTTTATGTTAAGGGCAAAGGTATTGTGTTGAATGAACCCTCGGTGGTCGCGGTCCGAACGGATGATCGCATGAAAAACCGTGTTCTGGCTGTTGGGCTTGAGGCCAAGAATATGCTTGGAAGAACACCCGGTCACATTGTGGCCATTCGACCTATGCGCGATGGCGTAATCGCTGATTTTGAAGTTACCGAGGCGATGCTTCGTCATTTTATCCATAAGGTCCACAACAGNNGCGGTCATATCTCTTGCAGGAATCGTTTACAGCCGGTCCATTCGGGTGGCGGGTAATAAAATGGATGCTGCCATTATTCATTATATCAAACGGAAATATAACCTGTTGATCGGCGAGCGGACAGCCGAAATCATTAAAACGACCATCGGAAATGCATATCCTGAGCCCCAGGATCTTGAAACAATAGAAGTCAAAGGCAGGGACCTTGCATCAGGAATCCCCAAGATTTTGGCCATCGATTCGGAAGAGATTCGAGTGGCGATTTCAGAACAGATAGATGCCATAGTAGAAACCGTCAAAATAGCATTGGAACAAACACCGCCTGAATTGGCTGCTGATATTGTCGATAGAGGAATTGTATTGACAGGAGGTGGCGCACTATTAAAGAATTTGGACAAGCTTCTCAGGGAGGAAACCAGCCTTCCTATAACGATAACCGAGGATCCATTACTTACGGTGGCGCTTGGCTCTGGTGCAGCACTCGATAACATTGACATCCTCAAGCAAGTTGTAATCCCGTAGATACATGTTTTCGAAAAAGATGGTAATGATTATTGGCGTGATCGTTCTGATTGCTGTCAACATCATACTCCTTTCTGTTTTCAATCGCCGTTATATTTCTTATTATAAACCCGGACGGATCGCTATTTCTTTAATCGCCCCTTTTCAGAAGGCTTCCACCAGNNCAAAGAGAATGATAATTATCAAAAAGCGTTAAACAAAGCTTTTGAAGACAACATACAGCTCAAAGAACTTAAACTTTCCAATTCCCGTCTTCGAAATTTGCTGAATTTTGAAAAGACGATAACAGATCGCGTCCTTTCAGCCGAAGTCATCGGCAAGGATCCTTCCCCCTGGTTTAAAACCGTTCTTATCGATAAAGGCAAAAACGACGGGGTTGAAACAGGTATGGCTGTGGTGGTTCCCAAAGGAATCGCAGGGCAGGTCACAGATGTATCCGCCAATTATTCTAAAGTGTTGTTAATTATCGATCATAACAGCGCGGTGGATGCATTGGCACAAAATGACAGAGCGCGAGGCATCATCAAAGGTGGTATGGCAGGACAATGCCTTTTTAAATATGTATTGCGCAAACATGATATTGAAATAGGTGATATCGTCATTTCATCCGGGTTGGATGGTGTTTTTCCAAAGGGGCTTGCCGTAGGGTATGTTTCGGCCGTCTTTAAGCCAAAATCCGGGATATTTCAGGAAGTGACCGTGACACCATATGTTGATTTTGAAAAACTTGAAGAGGTTCTGATTGTATTGAACCCGAAAAAGAAACAATTTGAGCCTGAGCAATGACGTATTGCTTACATATCTTTATATGCCTTTGCCTGATCGTCATTCAGACGACAGTTATGCCCTATATCCCTTTATTTGAAAGATTCTATGATCTTTTAACCCCCTTTATTATTTATTTAAGTATTTTCCGTTCCGTTCGTGAAAGCATGGTCATTGTTTTTATTTTTGGCTTTTTCATGGATATCATTTCCGGGGGACCTTTGGGTCTCTATTTAACAGCCTATGTATGGCTGTTTNNTTCTATGGGCATTATTCACCGGCCCGTTTTTTCTGATGTTTTTTAATTATTCACATCGGCGGTGGGATGGATGGTTCAAGGAAATATTTGTTAAGAAAAATTAAACCTCAATTGAGATTAAAAAAGATTCAACAAAGACATTTCGCTGAGGAACGCTTTGACCAAATATTTAAAAACTGCAGATCAAGATTGGTACAAACAACGACTGGTTAGAATAGCGTTTTGTGTTGCAGGCACCTTTTGTTTGATTTTTATACGTTTGTTTTACCTTCAGGTGATTAATGGAGAGGAGTTAAGGCGATTATCGGAAAACAATTGTATTCGCCTGCAAAGTATCGATCCATCCAGAGGAATGATTTTTGATCGTAATGGAATATTGCTGGTTGATAATCGACCGGCTTTCGATCTAAACATTGTATTAAAAGATGCCAAATCGGTAGAGCAGACTGTCAAAAAATTGTCTAAATACATCAGTGTTCCTGAATCTGAACTGATGTCAAAGATCGAGAACGACAAAACGGTGTCATCCTATAAACCGATACTTTTGAAAAAGGATATCGGGCGAGATGCTTTGGCGGCCATCGAGGTGCGAAAATTCGATCTTCCAGGTGTTGTTGTCGATGTAAAACCTCGCCGACACTACTTAGAGCGACAGACGGCCGCTCATCTCATTGGGTATTTGAGCGAGATAAACGCCGATGAATTGAATTCTGAAGAATATCAAGGATATACGGTTGGCGATTATATCGGGAAGTTTGGAATCGAAAAAGTATTTGAGTCCTTCCTTCAGGGGAAAAGAGGGGGGCGCCAGGTTGAAGTCAATGTCATGGGGCAGGTGGTTAGAATTTTAGAAACAGTCGATGCCCAGCCGGGACAGAACCTTTATCTGACAATCGATCTGCGTGTCCAGAAAAAGGCTGAGGCGCTGTTAAAAGATGTCGCCGGTGCTGTGGCGGCCATGGATCCTCAAACAGGCCAAATCCTTGC
>DNGT01000416.1 GCA_003486165.1 Desulfobacteraceae bacterium | reverse complement strand
GGGAAAAATTTAAACGATTTTGACGGTTATAAGAAGAAAGCGAAAACCAAAACAAACTTTGGTTTAGAAAACGATCAGGAGGGCGTGGAAATTTGGGGAGAAAAAAACATCGGGTCCATTGGCTTAAAAACTTTTTTCTCGAGGTTTTGGGACAACGTCGATCGCGATCCTGCGCTACCTCGAATGTTGACCCACAGATACGGCCTTGAAATGAAATACAAGATGGATCTTTTGCCCGTTTGCCTCTCTTTTTCTCATTTCAGTGAGGAATCCGAGGATACCTTTGAGATAGAGAGTTCCGAATATCATGGGGAACAGAAAAAAACCTATAAAAGTTCTTTGCAATACCATGGCGGCAAGGCATTTGATGTCACAGCTTCCGCAAGCTATTCTCTCAGCCAAGACCTGTTTGATCCAAACAAGGAAACCCAACGCTTTCGGCACAAAATCAGTTCCTCCATCCGCCCCGCATCCAATCTCACCATTATCCCGACATTAAGTTTTTGCGAATATCGATACCTTTGGCATGGAGAACAAAGAGAGAATCCCTCTGCCTCGCTCTCCATTTCGTATAGTCAAATTTTCAATGTCGTTGATCTGTCTTTACGGGGGAGATATTCTCAAACGAAAAATACTGATCGAAGCTTGGATACCGAGAGATTGAACACATCCATCGGTTTGAGTTGGCACTCGAATACTTCGTTTTTCCCAAAAATGTATTATTCTTTGGATTTGGGATACAATCAATATGATGATAAAATCAATGAGGATAGCTCATACAATACATTATCCACATCATTTAAACTGGAGTTTCAGCTATAGATGAATTGTAAATACAGGGAGACGTTCGTGCAGAGCGCTCGCAACTCTAAATCGTCGTCTTCTGTATCCTGGCCGATATCATCCATGTCACGCAAGAGTTTGTAACACCAAGATACCTCGCAACATCAGCACCGGAATAACCGAATTTCTTGACACCAAACCATGACATTGGCCAGAAGAGGCATCTAATTTTGCTATCTTTGGCATAATCCGAACGTAGCGAACGACCGTCCCGTAGGACCTTCCAAAATATACCCTGACTCAGCATTCTCATAGGTATAAAAAAACTGATTTTTATTAAATAAAGGAGATGGTAATTTTGTAGTGATTAAGAAAATAGTTAATAAAAACAAAAAGTTAACTACTAAAACAGTGTCATGAAGGTGTCTGGAACGATCGGGATGCTCTACAGACCAAAATAAAAGTCTATTTACAAAATTAAAAAAAAAGGACAAAACTCTCCCCAAGAGTTTGCCCTTTTAATTTAATAATTGTCTACTGTTTTTAGACATATTATCTAAGATTTTTCTTATTTCCAATGATAGACTTTTAATATCGAATGGTTTCTGGATAAACCCATCACATCCACGAGATAATATTTTGCTTGCCTGGCCATCAATGCTATACCCACTTGAAAGAAGAACCTTTACGGCAGGATCGATATCTCTCAGTTTTTCATAGGTGTCTCCACCACCCATTTTAGGCATGACCATGTCGAGAATGACGATATCAATCTTTTTCTGGTTTGTTCTGTAAATCTCAATAGCCTCTATTCCACTTTTTACAGTAAGGACTTCATAGCCTAACTTCTCCAAAAGATCACGGCCGACATCTAAAATCATATCCTCATCATCTACAAGAAGAACTGTCTCTGAACCCATTAATATTTCTTTTTGGATCATTTTTTCTTTAAAGATCTTTTTTTCAGATGCCGGCAGAAAAATATTAAAGGTCGCCCCCTCGCCTTTTTTGCTGTTTGCATTTATAATCCCGCTATGATTTTTAATAATACCATAAACTGAAGCAAGCCCCAGACCGGTACCTCTGCTGACCTCTTTGGTAGTAAAAAACGGATCAAATATTCTATTTTGAATGGCTTCATCTATTCCAACACCGGTATCTGTAACAGAAATTTTTACATACCTGCCTGAATTTAGCCCATATGGCTTAACGTCGTTATCATTTAAAATGGTATTTTCCGTTTGAAGATACAGATCTCCGGTACCGGACATGGCTTGCCAGGCATTGACATAAAGGTTCAAAAGCACCTGTTCAATCTGAGGTTGGTCCACTTCCACCGTCCAGATATCTGGGTGGAATTTTTTGTGTATGGTAATCTCTTTCTTAGTTCTCCCGAACATCTCAGAGCTTTTATTGACGATANNTTTCTATTCTATTGAGATATTCAACATTGGGATTATTAGAATCAATGTCAAAAGACATTAAAGACGTGCATCCTTGAATGCCCATCAACAAATTATTAAAGTCGTGAGCAATGCCTCCGGCCAGTGTGCCAATGGCGTCCATCTTTTGGGCTTGCTGGAATTGCATTTCCAGCTCTTTTTGCTCACTGATATCTCTCAGATTAATGACGCTTCCCATTGGATTTCCATTCTTATCCCTATAAATGGCTCCGCTTATGCCTACGGGAATAATGTTTCCTTCTTTTGTGTAACGACGAGTTTCAATACCCGAAAAGTTCTCTCCAGATAAAACTTTATTAATCATCATTCTGGTTTCAGGCCAAGCATCCGTTGGCACAAAAACGTCCATTGACTTGCCAAAACATTCCTCTAATGTCCATCCGAAAACATTTGTGAAAGCCATGTTAAAGTAGGTGACTTTACCCTCCATGTCGTAAACAACAACAGGATCGGGATTTGCTTCCAGAACTATACGATATTTCTCTTCACTTTGTTTCAAGGCATCCTCAATACGCTTGCGTTCAGTGATATCCCTTGCAACTGAAATCATAGCAGCAACTTTTCCATCCCGAATTAAAGGGTTGGCACTGACTTCACCAAACTTTCTCGTTCCATCTTTCGAAATAAATTCGTATTGAGACAAAGGAATCCGTTCTTCTGAAAAGACTTTCATCATGTCAGAAAAAGCTTTCTCCAATGAATCCGGGTCAAGCACATTCAAATCCTGGATTGGCTTTCCGATCATTTCATCGGGTTTATATCCCAATATCCTTTCTACAGATGGGCTGATATTGATAATCCTAAAGTCAGGATCTATTGAGAATATCACATCAGATATATTCTCAAAGTATATTCGATGTCGTTCCTCGCTCCTTTGTAAAGCTTGCATAGCTTGCTTTTGTTCGGTTGCGTCTCGAAAACTCCATACACGTCCAGAAATCTCTTCATTTTTCATCAACGGACAAGATTTGCGCTCTAAAATCTGTCCGTTTTTAAAATGGATCATATCAAAGTCTTCATCTATTGAATGGTATAATTCCTGAACTTTTGTGAGAAATTCATTAGGGTATAACAGCTGGTCTAAAACGTAGTCGAGTAACTTCTTATCATCCTTTGTTTCGATGAGTTCATTTGGAATATTCCATATCTGTGCAAACCGTTTGTTGGCGTGAAGGACTTTCCCATTTTCATCCACAACAAGGATCCCATCTGCGGTTGCTTCTATTGTGGCCTTTAGAAGCTCCTCACTTTCCCGAAGTGCTTGCTCAAAGGAACTTTGTTTCAGGGATTTATTTTCAAGTTCTAAAACCCTTTTTTCTAATTCTTCATAAGATGGTTTTTTGTCCATTATTAAATCTCCTGATTGTATTCAAAAGATATATGAATTTATTAATTGTTTTTCCGAAACTTCAAATTATTTAAAAACACTACACCGTCTATTCTATTAAGCAGAAACTATGCCAAATTATGGATGACAAACAAATATCTTTTATTTCAAATAATTAAAGATTAAACCATGAAATTTGGGTGGGATAAAATAACGAGGTTTTGACGTCAAATTACTCTGATGACAGAATTTTGACTCCTTTTTGGGAAAATCGGAATAGAAGAAGTGTAAGATGAATTTCTAATGTAGTTTGTCTGAATAATCAATCGATATAATATTAACGCCATTCCAGGTTTTCTGCTTGAACCTTCAATTTCCGAAAAGTGAGGGCTCAAAACCGAAATCATAAAAAGTACAGATTACCAATATATGGCATATTGCCGATATTGTGATACCTGATCGGTATCTCATTTGCCACTTATATCATTAGGGGCCTGACCACAGTAACAAACTATAATGACAGCAAGTGAAGAATAAAATATGCCCACAAATCGTCTTAAACGTCTCTTTTTGACCCACTTTGACACCAAATGAATTTGTGAAATCTGCATACCTTCAGTTGTAAGTGAAATCGTGGTGCTGCAAGGACAGTTTACATGCGCCACAGCAACGATTGGTTGCGTGGTTTCCCAATCACCCATTTTTGCATCATAGGAGATAGTCGTTCCGATGCGTTGGCTATCAAATATGTATTCCCGGAGCGTCGCGAAGCGCTGCCTTCAATCAACAATCATAAATCATCAATCCAAAATCGAAGGTCCCCGATAAATCGGGATTTCCGCTGCGCTCCAACATTCCCCTGACCCTTTTATGGGGCTTTATACAAAAGGAATTGACCCGACATGAAATATGGTTTACTCAAATAACAGAAACACATGATTCTGATCCATCCAAACCAAAAAACAAACAACACCTTGACCGTTATCCAGTGGAACATCTAACTTTTTCCAATCCAGCATTGACCATCGCTTTAGGGTTGGCGGCAGGTATTCTTGCTCAGTCGTTGGCCCATCATTTGCGCGTTCCCGGTATCGTTTTGTTGCTGATAACCGGTGTTCTCCTGGGGCCGGACGTCAGTGGCATTATTCGCCCCGATACGTTGGGCTCCGCCCTTGGTATTATCACAGGGTTTGCCGTGGCTGTTATCTTATTCGAAGGCGGTCTGAACTTGAAAATTCAGCGCCTGAAACGCGAAAGCCGCGCCATTCAACAGATGATTACCATCGGAGGGGCGGTGACCGCTGCCGGCGGTAGTCTAACCGCACGATGGTTGTTCGGCTGGGACTGGCGGACCTCTATTTTATTCGGTACATTGGTCATGGTGACCGGACCCACGGTCATCAATCCGCTTCTCAGACGCTTTAAAGTCAAACGTAACGTAAGTGTCGTTTTAGAAGCCGAAGGGGTGTTGCTCGATGCGGTGGGCGCTGTGGTGGCCATGGTAGCACTGGAAATAGCCCTCAGTCCCAAGGCCGGGCCCATAGCCACGGCAGTCATGCTCGTTACCCGTCTCGGGTTCGGCACACTGCTTGGATTTTTAGGCGGTCTGCTGCTGGTAATACTGTTAAAGCGTCGCAACCTGGTTCCCGAAGGGACCGAAAACGTCTTCACCTTATGCCTGATCCTGGCCATGTTTCAAGGTGCCAATGCTCTCCTTCCCGAAAGCGGGATCGTGGCAGTTACAGTGGCCGGTGTCGTTTTCGGAAATTTTCAAACTCATATCCAGAAAGAGCTGATTGAATTTAAGGAAGCACTCACCGTGATGCTCATCGGCATGCTGTTCATCCTGCTGGCTGCGGATGTCCGGCTGGATGAGATTTATGCGCTGGGGATTCCCGGCATCATTACGGTTTTGGTTCTCATGTTCGTGGTCAGGCCTTTGAATGTTATTGTGGGCACATTTGGAACCAAACTCAACTGGCGCGAAAGATGTTTTATCGGTTGGATNNGCCGGCGGCAACGAACTTCGGGCTCTGGTGTTTATGGTGATCACCGTAACGGTTCTATCCGCCGGATTGACCGGTGGCCTGGTCGCTAAAATTCTGGATCTGCGGCGACCCAGCAACTCGGGATGGATCATCTTGGGTGCAAACGAACTGGCACGGGCAACCGCCAAGATCCTGCTTGAAAACAACGAGGAAGTGGTTTGCATCGATGCAAATCCGGATGTATGCCAGGCTGCCGAGCAGGACTGCACCCGGGTCATCTTCGGTAACGGACTGAAAACCCATTATTTGTTAAGAGCGGAGATCGATACCCGGGCGGGTGCTATGGCTATCACCGGTAACGAAGAGGTGAATCTGTTGTTCATTCAGAAAGTCAGAGAGGAGGCCAAGCTTCGACATCTATTCATGACGCTCCAATACGAAAATGAAAGGGTTACACCGGATATGGTCCATGAAGCCGGATCCCAGGTAATGTTCGGCAGTCCGCGTGACGTAGACTTTTGGTCTGTTCGTATTCGCAAAGGGATGGTAAAACTTGAACGATGGCAGGCCCAGGGAAAAGCTGTGGATACAGAAGAAAAGATAAAGAAAGCTTCCAAAGATCCGTTTCTTAGAGACAATTCCGGGATTCCTTTGGCAGTGCGGCGCAATGGCCGGCAATTTCCGGTAGGGGATTCGACTCAATTTCGCAATGAAGACGAGGTGGCTTACCTCGTATCTGTTGAAAACATCGAAGAAGTTCATGAACATCTTCAAACCTTGGGATGGCAGCGAATCACAGACGATGAAGAAGATGCCTTTACGCTGTCCTTATGCCGGTTGCCATCGGATATGAAATGANNGGGCAAAGGGCAGGGGGTAAAGGACAGAGATCAGAGGGCAGTGTATAGGACGTGCGTGCTGAAGGATCTGACCACTGTCAAATCAAGTATCGTTACAGACAAATAAAAAGGCAGAGCTTATAAAAAAACTCTGCCTTTATGTTGAATGAATTATTTATTTGCCTCGTGTTTGGGTTGTTGCGCCTTTTCCTTTAGTGCCGGTACTGCCTTGTCCTTTTTCGCCACGAACTTTTCCGCCGGCAGCAAAAGCAAACGCCGTCAACGATACAAAGATTACCAATGTTATAAAAGCTTTTTTCATTTTTTATCCTCTGCTAACGAAATGATCTTTTATGGCTTTGACCCTCTTGATAAGGGACAATTTATTCCATCATCAGCTTACGATACTGTCCCCAGGGTTAGAAATCATTTCTATTAATTCTTTGGTCCATTTGGTCCATTTGGCCCATCCCCGGCGCAAATACATTCGCATAAGCAATCACAAGGGCAGTCTGGACAGTCTTTCGGGCAGTTATCACAGTAGCAATCTCCGTTGCAGACACAGTCCTCAGATACAGCACTTGCAGAGTCCAAATCAGTTGTACCAGCCTTAGGTACATTGGGATGCCACGAATATGTTATTTCGTTGCCTTCGACTACGACTTTTAGGCTATATGCTATGTACTTAATCTTTCCATTGGGAAAAGTAACCACGTAGGCGCTGATAGTCACCAAATCGTCCACTTCGAGAGAGATACCATTCAATATTAAGTCATCGAATGGTATATCGTAAAAAGTATCTTCATCAATGTCAATTGATCTCGAACCAATCCTATCTATATTTCCTTCCACTGTAATTTCGCCTGCCCAAACACCTTGTACGAGAACAAAACTCATAACGATTACCAAGATCACAACTAATCCCTTGATAGAACTCTTCATAGAAAACCTCCATTGGTTTTAGATGTTGCTGTTTATGTTCAATCTTGAAATTCTTACCGTTTTCAAAAATCTTTACATATCTCTTTTAAGGTTTTAATCCGTGGAGCGGAGTTCTTTTCTTTTATTTTTTCAACCTTTTTCTCACCTCCTTTCTATTGGTTATCAAATCATTTTGGGCTCCCCGTAATCGGTAAAGAATTGCTCCATTCTTCGGGCATAGTTTGAGAATGTGACAGGGATATAGGACTAATTCTGTGCCCCGGATTCCTNNCTTCATGATTTCGGAAAAAAGTTAACGCCTGATCCTGGACATCCGTTGCATCGGGTGTGGAACCCCATGCCGGTGTCAAGAACAAGGTCATTGCCATTAATACGAAGATGAATTTAATGCTTTTTTTAAACATAATATCTCCTTTATTTTTATAGACAATTTCTGATTGAAAGCCATTGCCTCATAGAAGTAGAATGTTTTGACCGGCCTGCTCCCCGCAAGCCCCGTCCTTTAGGACGGGGTCGAGGGGAGCTATATAAAATAAACTAAAATCCTTACCCGGGCGCGAAGCACTGCCGTATGGCAGAACCCCCGTCCTTTAGGGCGGGGAGAGCTTCACTTCAGCTTTTAATAATGAATAACGTATACGATGTGTAAAGGTTACAACGAATCGAAAAAATATTTTTGGTACGACGATTGATATTCAGCAGAAAACNNTTGGTATGGAATTATCTCAAAATTAAAAAAAATCCGTAACTTTTTGATATTTCGTACGTTATACATTATATAACTATCGTGGATACATTTCGTTTATTTTACCAGACACAAAGAAAAAAAATATTTGGCTATCTGATGCGTTTGACCGGGAACTATCCGTTGGCCAGTGATATCATGCAGGAGAGTTTTACCCGGTATCTCGAACATTATGGTCCTCAGACACAAAATGTTTCGCTGTTGTTCACCATTGCCAGGAATTTAGTCTGGGATAATACTCGAAAAAAAACGAACAATAAAGAGATG
>DNGT01000402.1 GCA_003486165.1 Desulfobacteraceae bacterium | reverse complement strand
TTTAGCAATAACCATACCAATATAATGCTTCTGTATAACTTTCAGATATTATATGAAATAGAATTGAATGATGAATCAAACATGTGTATCAAAACTAAGGATTGATACACTTTTGTCTCGTAAAACAGCGTGTCTCAAGATTTAGAATATCAAACTCATTTTAATCTTTGCTTATTGAAAATGAAGGGAAGAGGAAGATTATCTTTCTTAAATCTTAGATGGTGAAAGAGTGAAAACTCCTTGTTAGTTTTCAGCGGTACAAATCAATAAACAACGTGGGATTCAACTCTTATAAGAAAAGTCACCAGAAACAAGGTGAGTTTAAAAAAACTATTACGGCGAGAAATTTAAACAGAAATTTCTGTTTAAATTTGAACTCGAACTCTGGTGATACCTTGATACCTTGGAGGTATCTCATAATTTCGAAGTCTCGAAAAACCTGCGTGCAGGTATCACAGGGTTACCCGAAAGTTATATGTTGGAGATGTACCAAAAATTGAAACAAGTCCGATTCGTGTAACCTCCATTACGTATCTTAAGTTGACCTGTTGGTGTGATCTTGGCAAGCTGTACTTTTTAGATATGATGGATAAAGGCACAATTAAGCAACAAAGATTCAATAAAGCAAGCGAACACGCATAATCTTTTCTTATTAACAACCCTGCAAAACTTTTTGCATGGTTAATATTTGTTGCATATCCTAACATATTGATTCAAATATATTTTAGTGCATTATAGAAAAATCCTGTCAAAATTTGCTGCATACTTCTGCCCGCCCCCGTTTGATTCGAAACAATTTCTAAAACCAAACGTATAATCTTTTTATTTCTGAGATCTTTCTCAAAACTCTCCGAGTATTTTATTGATAATACACCAATTTGTTCGATTTATCCCAGATGTGTTCGCGCTTTTGGTTAAAACTCTATACAAAAAATTTAGGATGCCAACTCATATTGGCACCCCCCTTGCTGTTAATTGTATCAAAACGCAGGTGATCGATTATGAAATGGCTTGAAGAAATACAGAAAAATGACCTCCAAGATGTGGGCAAAAAAGCCTTTGAGCTGTCCCGCTTGAAACGAGCGGACTTTCCTGTCCCCGATGGGTTTGTAATAACCTGTTCCACTTGCAAGGAAATGTTTTCGGAGAGATCGCGTTCCCGGAACAGTATGAAATCAAAAAAGTTGATCCGTGAAAATATGATACCTGAGCAGATCTTTGAAAAGATTTTGTCAGAATTTCGTAAACTTGGATTCCCCGTAGCCGTGCGATCCTCGGCAGTGGAAGAGGACCGGCAAGGCGCTTCGTTTGCCGGGCAATATCAAACGGTTCTAAACGTTGGTGGAGAAAAGGACCTTTTTCAAGCGATTAAATCCTGCTTTAATTCACAATTTTCAGAACAAGTTCAAGAATATGCAAGAAGAAATAAGATTTCAGGTGATGCATTAAGTCTTTCGGTTTTTATACAAAAACAAATTCGACCGGATGCATCGGGCGTATTGTTTACTGTTAATCCCGTCACCGGAAATGATCAGGAAATGGTCGTGGAGGCTGTAAAAGGGATGGGTGAGCCCCTGGTTTCCGGTAAGGTTCAGCCGGACCGATATCTGATTAACGGTTTTTCAGAAAGAATCCTAACAAAATTTTTGTGCGCGGACCCGGCCGAACGTTTAACACAACCCGGTGAAGGTGTGGCGTCTAAAATTATACAGAGGACCGGCTCTCTCCTTGATGACAACGTCCTATATGATTTGGTCCGTATGGCAGTAAAAATACAAGCGCTGTATGGGTGTCCACAGGATATCGAATGGGCAGTCGAGAACCGGAAAATTCATATATTACAGGCTCGACCCATTACTGCCATGGGGTATCAAGGAGTCAAGGGAGAATGGACCACTGCGGACTTTCGAGACGGAGGGGTTTCTTCCGAGGTGGTGACACCTTTCATGTGGTCACTCTATGAACGTGTGTTTGAATCTGCAATGTACGCCTATTTAAAAGAAATCCGTCTAATTCCAAAAACCAATAACACCCGATGGTCTAACGTCTTTTTTGGCCGTCCTTACTGGAACGTGGGCGCTGTGAAGAAGATTCTTGCCAGAATGCCTGGATTTAATGAACGAAATTTCGACCAGGACTTGGGCATAGAGATAACATACGAAGGTGATGGCGTGGTCACACCTTTGACTCCTCTGGGCTTACTCCGGGCAATTCCTGTAATGGTCACCCTAAAAAGGATGTATTTTCATCAACACTTAAAAACACAAAAAGCCATCATAAATTTTAAACACTATTTGAATTCTTTTAAGGCGAAAAACCTTTTAAATATGAAGGATGGGGACCTGGAAGCGTTATTTGAAGATCTTGTTTGTCATCGCCACGTTGAGCTGGAGACCGCTTACTTTAAAACCATTTTTAACACGGCGAACGCCCGGCTGGAGTTCAAGGCGGTTTTCGACAAAGCAAACAAAAAAGGGGCCTCTTTTGAGTACCTTCCTCTGATTACAGCCTTGAGGCCGCTAAAACCCGTCATTCCATTATTTAAGCTGTGGAAAATCAGCCGACACGTCCGAAGAGATCCCAAAGCAATGCATGTTTTGGAAACCGGAGGAATCGACAAGATTTTCGCGCATCCGACGCTGGGGAAGGCACTGAAAAATTTTATCAAGAAATACGGTCATCATAGTACCCGGGAGTTGGACCTCAGAATACCTCGATGGTCGGAAGACCCAACGTTTATCATTGAAACGCTTCAGGCGTACGCCAAACTTGAGGATGAGAATAACCCGCAAGCCCTCGTCGCAGTCAACCGAAGCATTTACGAAAGTGAACTAAAAAAATCACGTCGATTCTTTTCAGGATTCAGGCATATCCAAAGAGAACGCTTCATGAAGAAACTGAAAAATGTCCGTTTCCATACCTGGTACAAGGAAGAAGTTCGAGATTGGTCAACCCGGGTATACAGTCTTATACGGCGTGTTTCTCTGGAGGTGGGACGCAGATTGATGCAAAGAGATATTTTGGATCAAGAGGACCATATTTTCTACCTGCCTTACCCGGAAGTCATCTCCATTTTTAGAGACAAGAATCCGGACCCGCAAGCAATACGACGGCGTATCGAAGCAAATAAAGCATATATGTTGTCCTTTCGTCACTTTGAAAATCCCAATGAAATCGGCCAACGGTGGCAATACCGGAATGACAGAATGGAAAAAAGACCCGGTACGCGTGCAAGATATCAAGGAATTCCCTGTTCATCCGGAGAAACCACAGGTGTGGTTCGGGTAATTCGAGACATTGGCGAGGCCGATAAACTTCAAGCAGGAGACATTCTGGTCACACGGTTCACCGATCCGGGATGGACACCCTTGTTTCCTTTGATATCCGGTGTAATCACCGAAACAGGGGGAATATTGTCCCACGCCGCCGTCATTGCCCGCGAGTATGGCGTTCCTGCTGTTTTAGCTGTCCAAAATGCCACAGGCAATTTAGCGGATGGCCAAAGGGTTATTCTCGACGGCAATAAAGGGGAGGTTCAAATTTTATGCTGACACTTGATTTTCCAAAAACAGTGCATGTGAAAAATTTTTTTAACACAAACCATTTAGACCCGGAAAACGATTTTTACTTCAAGAGTCCTGACCCGGCAATCGATACGTATTTTCGCTTCGTAAAACCGGGCTTGAAAAATCAACTCGGACTTCTGGGGTTGGACGTGGTTTACAACAGGGGTCGATCCGATCGTCTTTACTATAGGGACGGTTCCGGCAAAGCGGTCGAAATCCTGGACCTGGTGGGCGGGTTTGGAGCGTGCCTTCTGGGACACAATCATCCGGATATTATATCGGTTCTTTTGGAAAAGACAAAACACGCTCAACCCAATCTTGTGCAAGGTTCGGTTCAGGCCGAATCCGGCCGTCTCGGTGCGCGCTTATCCCGGAGATTATCCAGCGTAACCGGCAAGTCTTATGTCTGCATATTTGGCAACTCGGGTGCTGATGCCGTGGATATTGCCATGAAACATTCCGAGTTGGAGCGAATAAAAAAAATACACGAATTGAAGAGAAACTTGCTTCATGAATTCAAAGCCATAAAGAATATACTTCATAACAAGCCTTGTCCGGCAGATCCAAATGTACTGCATCAAACAGGTCTTTTTAAGAGAGGGATTGTTCCTGATTCATTGGAAGAATGTTTATGCAGGATTGAACGCCACAATCTAAAGGTTTTCAGTCGCTCTCCGGTTTACATTGCATTGAAAGGGGCGTTTCACGGAAAAAGTGTCGGTTCTCTGTCACTGACATACAATGCAGATTATCGTCGACCTTTTGCCGGACTCTTACAGGAATCCCATTTCCTCGACCCTTTTGATAAAAAAAATATTGAGGCAACCTTTAAAGAATCGCTGAAAAATTACTATACCGTGAAATGGAATGAAAACTCCGGCCTGAAGATTAATAAAAAACCGATCAGCAACATAACAGCACTATGTGTGGAACCCATTCAAGGAGAAGGGGGAATTTTGCCGATCGAAAGAGACTTTTTGAAAGATTGCAGGAGGCTCTGTGACGAATATGGGATTCCAATGATTTTTGATGAAATCCAATCCGGATTGGGACGGACCGGGAAGTTTTTTGCGTCGGAACACACGGGCGTCTTTGGAGATATCTATTTGCTTTCAAAATCTCTTGGGGGCGGCATCGCAAAAATATCGGCAACGCTGGTCGACCGGGATCGATATGTGGATGAATTTTCACGCATCCACTCGTCCACCTTTGCAGAAGATCCGCTTTCATCGGCCATAGGGAACAGGGTTCTTGATGTGCTGGAAAGGGATCATCTCCTGAAAATGGCGGAGGAAAAGGGCTTTTACCTCAAAAGTGGTCTTGTGAAATTAATTGAACGATTTCCCGGAGCCATTGATTCTGTCCGTGGGAAAGGCCTTATGCTGGGCGTTGTACTTGCTTCTCAAAAAAATTCAGATTCATTATTTATACGGGAGATCGATAGGGAGGGCCGGCTTGCATACTTTGCTTCAGGTTACCTGTTTCACAAAAATAAAATAAGGGTCTTCCCCACATTGAGCGCGCCTCGTGTGCTGCGCCTTGAACCCTCGGCATACATTTCATACATGGACCTTGACAACGTGTTGCATGCATTCGAGCGGTTGTGTCAAGTGCTGACTGAAAACAACACGCATGAACTTCTTCGGTTTGCCACAGACGAACGCACCATTGCCAAGAATCAAGCGAAAACGTATCCAAAAGAGAAAAAAGCAGTTCGGATCGATACTTCTGTTCCGAAAGTCGGTTTTCTGGTTCACTATATTCACGAGGGTCAATTAAAAGCTATCGACCCCTCATTTGAGATGGTTTCCGCGAAACGTCAGGACAGGTTTATCCGAAATATGATGTCCGTTGCAAAGCCGATGCATATCAGTTCAACAGATATAACTTCCATTTCCGGAAAGAAAATAAATTTCAACTTCATTGTTGTCCCTATTACGTCTCGGCACATGGTAGAATTCTTAAAAGATCCGGGCATCTCGCCGGCATTGAATATGGTCCAAGACGCAGTTCGTAAGGCATATGAAATGGGGTGCGAAGTGGTCGGTCTGGGGCAGTACACGTCCATCATCAGCAACAACGGCCTATTAATCAGGAACCCGGGACTTACGATTACAACCGGTAATTCAAATACAGTGGCCGTATCTGTCAGGGCCATTCTGAAAGCGGTATTGATGAAGGGCTTGAATTCTTCGTGTATTTCTCTGTCCCTGGTTGGGGCAGCCGGGAATATCGGGGCGTCCTATTCGAAAATGATTTCAAATTATTTTTCAAAAATCAATCTCGTTGGATCCTCAAAATCCGGATCTCTCGAACGGCTGGAAAGCATCCGGTCCCAAATTATTCAGAGTGCCTACCGGACGTTGGTCGAGAATCGCTCGGCCTCGGATACGAACACCGGTATTGCACAGCGCCTGGCAGAAAGCCCGCTCGTTAAAAGACTTATCGATGAAAAGGCGGATCAGCAATCCGCCTGGGAGGCCATCCGGGTTCAGGGGATGGTGAATGATATCATTTCGGTCTCCACCGACATTAAGTCAATCGACCAGTCAAATGTCATTGTGGCGGTGTCCAATTCACATAAAAAAATAATCCGGAACGCGTTTGTCCGAAAAAACGCCATTATATGCGATGCCTCCGTTCCATCCGCCACCGATCCGTCAATTATCCGGAACAGAGAAGACGTACTGTTTTTCACAGGGGGAATCGTGAAACTTCCCAACCAAGAAGCGATACAGGTACCGGCCTATCCCTTGCCGAAGGGTCAGGTTTTTGCCTGCATGGCCGAGACCATGCTGCTTGGTTTGTCCGGAATCCGGGAGAATTTTTCTTATGGGGACCTGAAAATAACAAATGTCGAGCTGATAGATTGTCTGGCAAAACACCACGGCTTTGAACTGGGACCCCTTAAAACAAATATCGTTTTTTAAAAGATTAGGATTTTGAAACCTACAGGAAAATATTGGAAGCTTCGATGAAAAAGAACCCGGATAAAAGTCCTTCAACTCAATTTCGCGATCATCCGGAGGGAGACTTCTTTACACGCATCCGTATTTATCTTGAGGAGATGTATCCGCTAAGCAATATTGTATTCGGTTTGCTTTTTTTTGCGAGCGCATGGTGTGGGATCGCTCTCCTTTGTCATTCCGGAAATGGAAACCTCTTGCCGCCAAAGCATGTTCTTGTTTCAGGCGCTCTTACGATTCCGTTGATGCTGCTGTTGCTCAGAATTATGGATGAACTCAAAGATCTTGAAACCGATCTCCTGCATTTCCCCGACAGGCCTGTCCCCAGGGGCGCCGTCCATTCCTCGGATATTAAACTTTTTGGTTTATTCCTCGTTGGGATCCTTTTTATTCTGAACTTGTTTTTTACGCATGCGACCCTTATGTTCCTTGCGATATTCGGCTATGCCTGTCTGATGTATAAATACTTCTTCTTGAAAGAGCGTATTTCCAAAAATATCCTGATGGCCCTGGCAACCCACAATCCAATCTCCTATCTATTTTTTCTCTATGTGGTCTATATTTACAAAAACAATATGGCAGCTCCAATTCATGTGGGTCGGATTCTGTTGCTGGGAACGGTCTTTCTATGCGCTTCCATGTCGTGGGAAATCGCCCGAAAAATCAGATATCCTGAAGATGAAACCGCCTACCAAACATATTCCATGGTCTTGGGACTCGGCGCGGCTATTTTGATGCCGATTATTCTGAGCGGCGCATCTCTGGTTGTTATAATTTGCCTCTATCGTGATATATTCTCCGGATTTACTTTTCTTTATATGATTTCAGTATATCTTTTTATGGTGATGACCTTTTTACGCTTTTACAATAAACAAACCATTCTGTTCGGGCTGAAAACAACCACAGAAATTTTAATCGTCAATATACAGTCAATCTTGGTACTCGAATGGATTTTAATCGTATGAAAACCAACAGAAGTAAAGTGGCTTCGGCAAAATTTTTCACAAAACTCGGGTATAGCACATGCTGGGAAGACCCTTACATACTCAAGTCCGCGCTGGCCGTAACCCATCGAGACAGCGTTCTATCCATTACTTCCGGTGGAGACTTGAGCATCGGACTTCTTCTGGACAACCCTATTCATGTCGTAAGCATCGATCTGAATACCGTTCAGAATTTTTTGCTCGAACTGAAACTGGCGTGTTTTAGGGGGTTGGAACATCCGGAAATGCTGTCTTTTCTGGGAGTACACCCTTCCAACGATCGGCTACGCCTGTATGAAAAGATCGAGTCTCATCTCACGCCTTCAGCACGTAATTACTGGTTTCAGCATCGGGCTTCGATAGAAAATGGCGTACTTTTACAAGGGAAACAAGACCATTACTTCTTTCATTTTGGAAAATTACTTCGAATTTTGTGCGGCCCACAAAAGGTTGAAGCCCTTTTGAATCACACAGCGCTTTTTTCTCAAAGGCATTTCTATGATCATGTCTGGAATTCCCGGAGATGGCGGTGGATTTTCGATATTTTCTTCAGCAGATTGATCATGAGCCGATATATGGATTCATCACATTTCCGGTTGATAAAGGATATCCGTTTTGGCCCTCTTATTCGAAAGCAGGTCGATCACGTTTTGAGAAATCTTCCGATATGGGAAAATTACTTTGTTCACTGGGTGCTGACAAGGTCCTATCCGGGCGGTAGCTGCATGCCACCCTATCTTCAGGAAAACAACTTCGAGACAATCCGCAGTCGAGTCGACCATATCACCATTGTAAACGAGGAAATCGAAACATTTATCAACCGACACGATCGCTGGACGTTCTCAAAATTTAATTTGTCCAATATCTTTGATTGGTTCGACGATGATAGTTTTATCGCAATTCTTCAAGAGATCTCGAAAAAGGCACGCCCGAACGCAAGACTGTGCTATTACAACCTGCTACACCATCGTGTTATACCCGACACCTTGACCGCGTTTAAGCGAAAGTACAATTTTGCCATGAAATTACTTCAGCAAAACCGGGCCATGGGATACACTAATTTTGAACTCTATGAAGTCAATCCCGACTCAATGAGAAGGACTATGTTGGAGGACGAATAAATGAAAAAGCATTCAAGAAATGTCCGGACCAGTCCGGTTTATTCAAGCTCAAATTTTTGCGCCCCTGATCCCGGACGGGTTGGAAACAAAGCTGCAAACCTTTGGCGGCTTTCAAAGATTGGACTGTGTGTCCCGCGATGGTTTGTCATTTCACACAATGCGTTTGACGATCTGATGGAACAGCACCGTATTGATGTAAAAAAACTACTGGAGACCCATGACATCGGTCGAATCGAAACCGTTTTATTAGAAAAAATCCTCTCATCAGGCAGGCAAACACTGGACGCTTTGATCCGAAAACATCTGGATGATGATTTTAATAATATCTCTCTCTTTTCCGTGCGTTCTTCTGCAATCGATGAAGACTCGAAACATGCATCTTTCGCCGGTATGATGAACTCTTACCTCTATGTGACAAAAGAAGGATTGGTGGACAAAATTGCACAATGCGCTGCCAGCGCCCTTTCCGAAAGGGCGATTCTCTATCGTCATGCTTGCGGGATATCCGTCTTTCCACTTCGTATCGCCGTTATCGTTCAGGAAATGATAGACAGCGAAAAATCCGGCGTCATATTTACACGAGACCCGGTTTCAAACACATCCAATTATGTGATTACCGTTGGCTATGGTGTTGGAGAGGGAGTTGTATCCAATACGGTCGAGACCGATACCTACTGGATAGACTCTAAAACCGGTGAGGTTTCCAGATCGCGAATAGACATAAAGAAATCCAAAATTTCCATGTCGAAAAATTTTCACAAAGGAGCGGTTGTCACTTCCATCAAAGCGTCCAGCACTCCGATCCTGACCTCGGACGAGATTCAGACCTTATTTCGGATGATAAACGCCGTAGCGTCCAATTTCGACGGGCCCCAAGATATCGAATGGGCATTCGACGCATCCGGTAAGCTTCACCTGCTGCAAACCCGCCCAATCACATCGAAAGAAAGAGATTCAGAAGACATTACCGTATGGGATAATTCCAATATTGTTGAAAGCTACCCGGGTGTTACGACACCGCTTACCTATTCGTTTGCCAGAAACGTCTATGAAAATGTCATGAAAAGAACGGTTATTCGCCTTACACTTAACCGCAAGGGCGTTGAGGAAAGTTCACCCATTTTCGAAACCCTTATCGGATACCTTGACGGCAGGATCTATTACAACATGACCAACTGGTACAGCATGGTTTCTTTCAATCCGGCCCTTGCAAAAGATAAAACCGCCTGTAACCGAATGCTGGGAATCGAAGACAATTCAGCAGTCAACACTCCATCCGTTCCAATTTCTTACGTTTCTTATGCCACTCTCCTCTGGAGATTTATTTTTAAAGGCTACTTTCGGAGGCATTTTTATCGTTGCTTTGAAAAATTTTACACGGAGTATGCTGAAACCGATTTTGATGCCTGTTCACCTGGCGCGCTGTACGTCATTTTTAAAAAATTGGAGGCGGGATTGTTCCGTATATGGCCGATTACCATAGAAAATGATATCTTTCTGATCTTCTCTTATGAACTTATGAACCGGCTTCTCAACAAAACAGATTTATCCGATAGAAAGAAAAACCATCTCCATTACCTTCTGTCCCGCGCGGGTGATATGGAGAGCCTAAAGCCGGTTCAGTCTGTGTTGAATCTTTGCAAAATGATTCAACACCGTCCCGGACTCAAAGCGCTTTTCAACCTGGATGACGAAAGGATCCTCCGATCTCTTCGGGAAAACCCCGAATACAAAGACGTCTATGGTTCTTTTTTAAACCATATTCAAAATTACGGTGACAGAATCCTTCATGAGCTCAAGCTCGAGACAAAATCTATGTATGATGATCCGACCATCCTGATTCAGGTGATTCGTCGTGCACTTTCATGCGAGAAAAATCTGAATTTAAAACGCACCGGCTTCATAAACGATCATGTTAACGAAACAGACAATCTATCGATGACCGGTAATAGCGGATTGAGGCGATTCCTTTTTCGATGTCTCTCCAAGATCATCCGGGAAGGTATTGTCCACAGGGAAAACATGCGATTTGCCCGGACACGGGCTTATGGTCTGGTGAAGAAGATTTTTCGTTCCATCGGTCGATCTTATCACCGGATCGGCCTCCTGGCGCAGCCGGACGACATCTTTTTTCTTGCCATGAATGAGATTTTTTCAGTTATCAGAGGATCGGCGATTGATCTTGATCTCAAGCATACGGTTCGCATCCGTAAAGAAAGATATTTAAGGCAAAGTCGATCTCCGACGCCTCCCAGCCGTCTTATCACCCGAGGAATGAACACCGGGACATTCCAGGATGCTTATGATTTACAGACAAAGACCAGTAAAAAGAACGATACGAATCTTCGCGGTATTGCCTGCTCTCCCGGACGGGTATCAGGACGCGCAAGAATCGTGACAAAGCCAGACCCCGATATAGAAATAAACGGTGACATCCTGATTGCGGAAATGACGGATCCGGGTTGGGTTTTTCTGATGATGCGGGCCAATGGATTGATCGTGGAACGGGGCAGTGTTTTGTCACATACCGCCATAATCGGACGCGAACTGGGAATCCCGACGATCGTGGGAGTTAAAGATGCGACGACACGGATCTCCGAAGGATCGATGTTGCATATGAATGGAGACACGGGAGAAATTCAGTGGCAATAAGACATTTTACGTTTGATTCGGGAAAAGTTGATGCTTTTTTAAGATTCGGTGATGATCTGTACCATGACGATACAAGCCGGATACCGCCGATAAAAAAAGAGATGTACACCCAATTTTTACCTGATTTTACCTTCTATCAAAAGCCGGGTAATTGCCATCGACACTTTCTTGCTCTAGCAGGAAAAAAAGTTGTCGGACGGGTTTCTGCAATGTTCAACCAGGATCTAAAGGATAAAGACGGGACACCGGTTGGAACCATCGGTTTTTTTGAATGCATCAATAATTTTGATGTTGCCCGTGATCTCTTGGATTGCTCGGCAACATGGCTAAAAGAAGAAAACGGAACCTGTCGCATCTGGGGACCGATGAACTTTGATATCTGGCACGGCTATCGATTTATGACCAAAGGGTTTGATCAAAAACCTTTTTATGGAGAGCCGTATAACAAGGCATATTATCCGGATTTTTTTGAGAAGTATGGTTTTATCGCAAAATATATTTGGGATTCTGTAGAAGTTACGGGTCGCAAAATTATTCAAAAAATGACGGCTTTCGGTGAACGGCGTTACACATATTTGCTGAACAAGGGGTACCGCTTTAAACAGCTAAAAGTAAGTCAACTTATGGATGATTTGAATCATCTTCACGCTGTATTAACAAATTCTTTCAAGGGTTTTACAGGCTTTACGCCGATCTCTCTTAAAGAGTTTCGGCGACTGTTTGAAAAAAACCGCCATGCATTTCACCCGGAGCTTTTTACGTTTATCTACGACGAAAAAAATGTCATCTCAGGATTTGCATTGGCATTTCTGGAACTTTCAGATGCCGTTCGATCGATGAACGGAAAGGACAATCTGTTATCTACAATGAAGTTTATTTACAATCGACAGCATGTAGATCGAATAAATTTTTATTTGCTCGGTATTACTCCTGAAGAAGAGAAGAAAAAATCCGGTCTGGGTCGCGCAATATCTTCTTTCATGATTCGCCAAATTCTGAAGCAGGGATACGAGAGGGTTATTTTTACATTGATGGCCAAAGGAAATAGAGCCCATAAACTTTTGGGAGAACATGCACAAAAACCAAACCGGGAATATACGCTTTTCGAGTTAAAGTTATGAGCTATAGATTTTCAATCAAATATTTTGATCGTACGGATGGGATGCTGAAGACAGAGCGTGTATATGCAGATGGTTTTCTGCACTGGTTATACAACTCCAGAGCGGGAAATCTGAGTAACGCGTTTGTTTTCAGGCAAAAATATCTTTCCAAACTATATGGATGGCTTCACAATCGGCGGCTCAGTAGAAGAAAAGTAGCGCCTTTTATCCAAAAGATGAACGTGAATGCGGATGAATTGATATGCCCGATCGAAGACTTTTCGAGCTTCAACGATTTTTTTAAGCGCGAAATTGATCTTTCAAAGCGACCCGTTGACCCAAACCCTCATGCATGCATTGCACCTGTGGACGGTAAAATTCTTGCCTATCAAACGCTTGATCCGGATATGACATTCCGAATCAAGCGTAGTATTTTCAATCTCCGTTCATTTTTGCGCGATGAAACACTTGTGGAGAAGTTTAGTCAAGGTTCTATGCTTGTAAGCCGTTTAGGCCTGAAGGATTATCATCACTTCCATTTTCCGGATTCCGGTGTTCCAGGTGAAGCGAAATCCATCAAGGGGAAGTACTATGTAAGTGGCCCATACAGTCTTCGAAGGCTCATTCCCTTTTATTCGGAAAACTATCGAATGCTAACCATAGTTCATTCCGAGCACTTTGGTCAGATTGCAATGGTTGAAATCGGCGCCTTTACCGTGGGGTCAATTCAACAGAGATACCGACCGGGGTGTCGGGTTGTCAAGGGCGATCGTAAAGGATTCTTCGAAATGGGCGGCTCAACGGTCGTTTTGCTGTTTGAAACAAAAAGAATAGAGCTTGACAGGGATTTGTGTATAAACACGAGAAATGACATTGAGACATATGTCCAAATGGGAGATTCTGTTGGAAGTACTCTGGGAAAGTAATTTTTCAGACATCGTCATCATTAAACGGAATATGGGAGTAAAGATGGGGCTATATTATCATGCACCATATCACTTGAGTCACCTGCTGGACCGATTTAAAAAATCCGCCTGTTTTTCCCTTGGCCACCAAAGTGGACGTTCTACGGTCCGCTGCAAAATCACTAAACCGAACGTAGTTGTACACGACTTGATCAGGGTTGCGCTTTTTCCATTCGAGGATCAATTCACGCAACTCGCGTTGTTGTTCATTTGAAAGTACTTTGCTGCAATTGTCCAGATGTCCGCCTCAAATTTTTGATACCCTTTTATAACGGCCTCAACCGGTTCGCCGTATTTTTGTCTGCATCTTTTTTTTTGGCCGCAAAACCGAATGTGCACGCCATTAGAAAAAAAACCTGAAAAATCAAAATCGTAAAAAAGATGCGATGTCGAAATGCATGGATTGTCATCTGTATCACCTCCATTTAACTCTTGAGGTTTAACGAACCAGCCTTTACAGAGACATTTGATTGAAAACCTCTAACTGATTTATGGCATAGTACTTGATAGGGCTGCCTTCAAGATCAACCACGGTGACGTTGATCAGGTCACCGTGGTTGACGTCAGGCGGATCAGATTGTCTGGATTCGGCCAGTCGCCATGCCATTCTCCATATCGCTACTTCTGATAACCATGGCCCTTCATCCAAATCAGGGAAATAATCCGTGACAATTTCACCGTCAACCTTGCGTTGAAATTGAATTCGATAACCCGCCCGTTTTTTAGCCCAACCTGCATCGATGATCTTATAGGCTTGTTTTGTATTCATTTATCCCTCCGTATTGAGCTGTGGCATGTTTTTGCTGGTATAATGGACCTGCATCTGGGGCAAGGCCATGGCGATCCCTTCCTGGTCAAAACGGAACTTGGTTTTCTCAAGCAATTCACGGGTTACTACGAATCGTTTTAGGTTGTCTGCCCAGCCCCGGCCCGACAATTCGACAAAACCTTTGTTAAGGCTCATCAGATATACAATCGGCCGGGGGGTGGGATGCACCCTGGGATCTTCGACCATAATGGTTTCCAGAATCTGTTTGGCCTTCATCAGGTCTTGATCGTATAAGATATTAATTTTCAATTCAAATCTTCTTGTCGGTGTAAAATGGTAATTGATGATGACATCATTGAGGATGATGCGGTTGGGGATAAACACCGTTTTGCCGTCGAATGTCCTCAACCGGGTGTTCAATACGGTAGTGGCTTCGACTTTTCCCAAAAGATCGCCGGCCTTAATTGTAGTGCCGACTTTGAAAGGAAGCGTTGGAATAAGAGGGCGAAACACTACGATCATGCCGATGGCAGTCAGAGTGAGAATGGATAAAAACCGCATGACGGGTCCGGCAGCGATACCCAACTCGATGGCGGCAAAAGTGACCAAGACAGCAAGCATCAGAACGCAAAGGACATTGCGAATGGTCGCCCCTCTGGCAGAACTTATGGGTAGCTTGCTGAACGCCTTTTTTAATCCTATATTTATCCATTTAATTAAAATGAGCCCTACGACGATCACCGCGAATGCGATGACTATCTCCCGACCATATGTCGTCATTGTTTTTTCCATTTGTTCGATGCTTGCTGCAAGTCCTTCCATCGTTCCTCTCTATAACTTTATTTTAAAATCCCTCTTTCGTCAGATCCTTTCAAGCCGATTCACGCGTTTCTGTCCTGTTGGAAGCGTCAGAATCGGAGCCACACCACCCATACTGGGGGCCTGAAGACGGAAAAACGCAATGATCAATCCGAGAGTGCGTTTGCTATTGATGTCACGGTTGTCGATGTAAAACCAATAATCCTGGTATTTGACGGCAGCAAATGGTTTATCCGGTCGCTGTTTGCTCCAAAGCACTTTAAAGGGGATCAGGCTTGTCTTCGAATCCTCTTCTTCAGGTGGACAATGGCTCAAGAAACTTTGCCGTTGCCCCGTAAACAAACAGCGAGCGTATTTTATCCCAGAAGTCGCCGCCCAGAACAAAGAAGCTTGAAATAAACATCGCATCACCGATGATATTGACAGTCAATCCCTGCAAATCATAATCTGGAATTATGGTTGGGATATACGGCGCCAGCCAGCCGAAAAGAATCGGAAGCAAAAACATGACCAGACCGATACGATAGCGGGTAGGGCTCACTTTGTCCGCCGGACCATGTTTCTTTAAGAAGGTGAAAAAGCGCTTTTTAATATAATTGAAACCGGGCTTACCCATGATGGCGACCGCCACAACACTAAACAGTTCAGGAATGCCCACGGCAAGACATGTCGAGATAACGGCTTTCCATTTTGTCGGCAGTTCGGAAGCGGTAACTAGGGGGATTAACAGGGGGCTTAAGAAACCGACAACAAATACAAGAAGACCCAGGCGCAACCGCCAACGCGTCTGGTTTGGTTCTGTTTCGGCTATTATTCCCTGGGTCATCGGCTCACTCCTTTTCAAGAGACCTCTTCTGAAGGATCAGCTGACGAACCGACGTCTGTGGTCTTTTTTTCCAGCANNGGCTGAAGCACGGTCAGATATCCGTTTCCGTGATCCTCGATGATGTAAACAATTTCACGTTCACCGCCCGGAGAATTTAACACCGCTGTTTTGAACGCACCGTCCTTTCCTGCTTCCGTAAAGCCGGTGGTCAGGCTCTTTATTGCCTTGTAGACAGGCAGACGGTCCAGCACGGTACGCTCGATCCATCGACCCAAGCGCCTCCCATTTTCGGAACGCAACCCAAGTCCGATCACAAAGGATACACCTAGAATCAGAATCAGCCCCATGGCCACGGAATGCTTGATCTCGTCAAACGTCCCTTTTGGAAACAAATCCGCAATGGGCGTCGCCAATGCCACGATCAAACCCAACGCTTCGGACAACAGCAGATAAAGAAGCAGTAACGGCAGCAGGACGAAGAGACCGCCCAGCGCGGTGGTCTTTAAAAATCCCAATAATTTTTTCATTTTAAAATCGAACCCC
>DNGT01000219.1 GCA_003486165.1 Desulfobacteraceae bacterium | reverse complement strand
CCGGGTTTATAACCTCTCAATCGTGCTTCAGGTGTCCTGGAAAAAAGTTCTCTGATATACGTAAAAACACCGGTGTATGTTCCAGGATTGGAACGGGGCGTTCTGCCAATGGGTGACTGATCGATATGGATGACTTTGTCAATATACTCAATGCCCAATATGTTGCTGAATGTACCTACCGGCATCCTGGCATGATAAAGTCTCTGGGCCATGGCACGATAGAGGGTTTCCAGAACAAGTGACGATTTTCCGGAACCGGATACACCTGTGACACAGATAAAGCATCCCAAAGGGAATTCCACATTGATATGTTTAAGGTTATTTTGAGATGCGTTTTGGATAATTATTTTTTCACGAAGACCGGATCGTCGCTTAAGGGGTAACGGGATACTTTTTCGGCCCGAAAGATACTGTCCGGTCAATGATTTTTCCTCTTTTAAAAGTTCATCCGGCGGGCCGGAAAAAACAACATGTCCACCGTTTATTCCTGCTCCGGGTCCCATATCGACAACATGATCCGAAGCACGTATGGTTTCTTCATCGTGTTCGACCACCAGAACGGTATTGCCGAGATCGCGCATTTGAAAGAGGGTTTCGCGAAGACGCTGGTTATCTCTTTGGTGCAGACCGATGCTCGGCTCATCAAGAACATAAAGAACACCGGTTAGCTTCGAGCCAATCTGTGTCGCAAGCCGTATTCGCTGGCTTTCCCCACCGGAAAGCGTGGATGCTGATCTGTCGATGGTAAGGTAGCCAAGTCCGACATTTTCTAAAAAACCGAGCCGTTCATGGATTTCTTTTAGAATCCTTGAAGCAATGATCCTTTTTTTGCCGGTCAGGTTTAGTTTTTGAAAAAAAGTTCGGGCGGTTGTTACTGAAAATTGGGTTATTTCGAAAATATTGAGATTCCCCACTCGAACAGAACTGCTGGCCTTATTTAATTTGGCGCCATGGCATTCGGGGCAGGACCTAAAATTCATGTACGGCTTAATTTCTTCTCTGGACTGGTAGGATTCTGTTTCCAGGTATCTCCGTTTAAGTTTCGGAATAATACCTTCAAATGGTTTTTTATAGGTAAAGCGCCGAGTGTTTCTTTCAAAATAGAATGTAATTCGTTCAGTGCCTGAGCCATATAAAAGGGCACTTTTAAATACATCCGGAAGATCTTTGTAAGGGGTGTAAATATCGACGCCATAGTGTGAAGTCAATGCGTCTAAAAATTCAATAAAATGGACGGTGTTTCTGTTGGCCCACAAAGCAACTGCCCCTTGTCTCAAAGAGAGTTCGTGATTTGGAATGATCAGGCCGGGGTCAAATTCAGTTATTGAACCCAACCCGTCACATTTTGGACAGGCGCCTTGGGGAGAGTTGAAAGAAAAACTTGCCGGTGTGAAATCCGGATAACTTATTCCACAGGTAATACACGCTGATTTTTCGCTGAATAAAATCGGCTCTTCATCAGCAACGTCCACCGTAATGAGGCCGTTTGAAAGGGACATGGCAAGTTCTATGGAATCCGCAAGCCGATTACGGATTTTTTCTTTAACGATTAAGCGATCCACAACCACGTCGATGGTATGCTTTTTGTTCTTGTCCAGCCTGCCGACCGCTTCGATTTCCAGAGTTTTCTCATTGACACGGACCCGGGCGAAGCCTTCTTTTTTAAGCCGTTTAAAAAGCTTATCGTGTGAGCCTTTCTGACCTGAGACAAGGGGCGCCAGAATCATAATCCTGGTTCCTTCGTTCAGTGACATAACCTGGTCAACAATCTGATCGAGTGCTTGAGCAGTAATCGGTTTTCCACACAGATAACAATGAGGCGTGCCGGTTCTTGCAAAGAGGAGGCGGAGATAATCATAAATTTCCGTTACCGTTCCTACAGTTGATCGGGGATTGTGACTGGCGGTTTTTTGTTCAATTGCAATTGCCGGCGACAGTCCTTCGATGGTGTCCACATCAGGTTTTTCCATACGTTCTAAAAACTGGCGAGCGTAAGCGGACAGGGATTCAACGTATCTTCGCTGACCTTCAGCATACAGGGTGTCAAAAGCCAGTGTTGACTTTCCAGATCCTGAAAGGCCGGTAACCACGATGAGTTGATTCCGGGGGAATTCAACATCAATGTTTTTTAAGTTATGATGTCTTGCACCGCGTATGATTATTTTCTCAGTCTTCATTTGATCTTTAAAACCTGTTCCTATGGCTCTTGTTTGTCCCGCTATTCAATGGCCAAAACATTTAAACCAGAAATTAGGAAAGAGAAAAGAGGAGAGAGGATAAGGGAAACCACGGATAAACACTAGAAGCTATCTCAAAAAAGTCTTTTGTCCCAATCTCTGTGTTGGGCCATCGTTTCAACTCCTCGACATACTCGAGTATGCCTGCGGATTGAAACTTTATCCCGCCTTAATCTTGAACCAAAATCCTATTTTTGAGATGGCTTCTAATAAAAATAATAATATTTATGTTCATTGGTGTCCATTTGCGGTTATCTATTTTCTAATTCCTATTTCCTTTGTTTTTGTTGCTTGTCTTTTACACGAGCCGCATGTTGAGCAGCCATGGTTATCGCCGCGATCAAACTTCCCGGATCAGCAGTACCTGTTCCGGCAATGTCATAGGCAGTACCGTGATCAACGGATGTTCTAATAATTGGCAGTCCCAAGGTAATATTTACGCCATCATTGAAATGTATGAGCTTAAACGGGATCAGTCCCTGGTCGTGATACATGGAGATGACAGCGTCATAACGCCCGTTTGCTGCTTGATAAAATACAGTATCGGGTGGGAGTGCTCCGACAACATCAAAGCCTTGGTTTCTGGCATCATGAATTGCCGGGGTGATAATTGTTTTTTCTTCGTTTCCGAACATTCCAGCTTCGCCTGCATGAGGATTCAGCCCGGCTACAGCAATACGGGGTGTTTTTAAACCAAACCGTTCACGGAGTGTTTGCCATGCTAATTTTATAGTTAGCAATATTTTTTGTTTTGAAAGTAATGAGGAAACCTCCTTTAATGGAACATGAATGGTTACAAGCACGACACGAAGCCTGTTTCCGGCAAGCATCATTGCAAATTTTTCAGACCTTGTTCGTTCTGCCAAGAGTTCGGTGTGTCCGTTATATTGATATCCGGCAATCTGCATCGCCACTTTGTTTATGGGGCAGGTGACCATTGCTGCGATACGCCCTTTGGTTGCCAAATCAGAGGCAGCCTTGATATATCGTATCATTGCCCTCCCTGTTTCAACTGTGGGATTNNAATTTATATAGGCCCTCATCAGGGTCTTTGACAGATTTAATGTGAAGTTTGCTTCGAACGCATTTTTTCACGGCGTCCAAAATTTGTAAATCTCCAATCACAAGTGGTCTGCATGCATTATAAATTGAGGGTTTGCAAAGTGATAAGAGAATAATTTCCGGACCGATCCCAACAGGGTCCCCCATAGTAATTCCAATAATAGGTCGGTAATCAGACATCCAGCAGATCCCTAAATAGTTATTAAACAATAGTGTGAAAAAAGATTAATTATACTATAGAGAATATATGTATTTTTCAAATAAATTCCAAAAAAATATGGTGATGATCTTTACAGGAACTGGATTTTGAAAAAAAAGAGTGTAAAAAAAAATATAAAATTAGGAGAAAATGAAAGAAATCTGGAGATATCGTCGAAGAACACCATTGTAGATATTGTGTTGATAACCATGGATATGCCTAAAATGCTTATGGAAAAATAGCCATTTAAAAAAGATTGTATTTAAAAGTAGTTAAATTTTCAAAAACAAATATATATTTAATAACAATAAGATATGTTCTGTTAATAACTTGTTGACAAATAGATGCTAAACTGGATTTATCGGGATTGACATATAAGAGACGATGCTTTACAGTCAGCCACAACTTACACAGTAACTTCTTTATAATCTAAGATAACACTCCCAAAAAGATTGATATCGGTATTTTATCAGTAGTTTTACCTGAAACAACAAGTCATTTCTAATTACATAATTGAGATTTTAATGCGTATGAAGGCAATCTGGAAAGAGGCAAAAGCTGCTATTAAATTACGTGTTCCCAATCACTGTTTCAGGATGTGGATTGAGCCGCTGAGACTATCAAAGTTCGATAACAACTGTCTTACTCTCGCTTCTCCCAACTTTTTTTCCAAAAAGCGGGTTTTGGATCATTATGGAGATTTGATAGCAGCTGAACTTAGCAAGGTTGCAGGAAGGTCTTGTCGATGTATCATTGAGGTTTCGGCAACAAATACTCTCCCAAGAAATAAAGCGAACGAAGATTTTCAGCTTTCATTGCCCAATATGAATTTACGTCCGCACAACGGCAGATTTTTACGAAAGGATTTTACTTTTGATCATTTTGTGGTTGGCGGTAGCAATGACTTTGCATACTCAGCCTCGCTTTCTTTGGCTTCGAGAAAAAATGGTCTCCAGAATACGTTGTTTTTATTGTCAAGGACCGGAATGGGGAAAAGCCATCTTTCACAGGCCATCGGAAATTACATACTGTCTGAACATCCCACGGATCGTGTATATTATACGACTGCCGAAGATTTTAGCAATGAAATGGTTCATGCGTATCGCAATGATGCAATCAATTCTTTTAAGGGAAAATATAGAACTCAATGTGACGTATTACTCATAGAGGATGTTCATCACCTGAGCGGTAAAGAAAGAACTCAGATTGAGCTTGCATTAACGCTTGATACGTTGTTCGAATCCAACAAGAAAATAATTTTCTCAAGTTGTTATCTACCGGCGGATATTCCGAAACTCAATGATAAATTGAGGTCGCGTCTCTCATGTTCACTTATTTCAAACATTGAGCCGCCAGAATTCAAGACGAGGGTCAGGATACTGAAGAAAAAAGCGAATCTTAACAAATGTAACATATCCGAAGACGTCATCCATTACTTGGCCGATGAACTCACAGAGGATGTGAGGCAGCTCGAGAGCGGCCTTATCGGGGTTACCGCAAAGTCATCTTTGTTAGGAATACCTGTTGACCTTAGACTGGCTGAAAGTGTTGTTAAGAACATCGTGCGAAGCAGAAGGGATATCACCATAGAAGCTATCAAAAATCTCGTTTGTAAATATTATTCTATTTCCGTCAAGGAAATTGTTTCAAGTTCTCGCAAACAATCCATCGTTCGACCGCGACAGATCGCAATATATCTATCGCGCAGATATACCGATGCNNCGGTTGAAAAGGTATTAAAAGAAAATGGCCCGGTTCAAAAACAGGTGGAACTTCTTTGTCAAAAACTCGAATCTGGTAAATATTAAATTTGAATTCCCCGCCCAGAATCATATCTTGATTTACTCAATAAATTTGATACGATTTAAAAATCTTTGAATACATGAAGTGTATTCTTGCGATTACATTGATCCTGGAATCATTTTTCAAATGAAGACAACTGTTCAATGGGCAGTTGTTTTCCCGTAACGTTATTGGCGGAGTC
>DNGT01000180.1 GCA_003486165.1 Desulfobacteraceae bacterium | reverse complement strand
TTGTCTGATAAAAAAGGGCAAATCCTGTGAAATGAATTTGCCCGGTAGAAGACGATGAAAAAAACTTCAGAAAAATTTCTATTGAAGATTTTTCCCCGGCTTAAAAGTAACAGTATTTTTGCCCTTAATTTTTATTTTTTCACCTGTTTGTGGATTGCGTCCCATTCTGGTTTTTCGATAGACCTTTTTGAATGTTCCAAAACCGACTAAAGTTACTCTGCTGTTTTTTTTCTTCAGGCCAATGTTGACGCCTTCAAGAAATGATTCCAGTGCTTTTTTAGCTGCCACCTTTGAAATACCGGCATCTTTAGCCATCTTTTCGACCAATTCAGCTTTTGTCATTTGTTCCCTCCCTTTGTTTGTTATTGTTCATGCCTAATAACCTTTGCTTGTTTTGAAGATGCAGCAACAAAAACAGAAAGTCAATACTTAAAACGCTTTTATGGCAGTAATTATAGTAAAAACTTAAAAAATGCTCCCATTTACCAGCAATAAAGGCATACACTGCTTAAGAAGGATTATTTTTTTTCATGAATCTTGCACGAGTCGGAGGCTTTCATAATCAAGGTGCGCAAAGCGTAATCTCGCTTGTCGTAGATACCGCTTGGGGTGCGGTGGCAAGATTCATTCATTATATTTTATGACTTAGAGTGGGAACAAAAAAATAGAAGCAAACTCTTTACTAGTTCGGCCATGAAGGTATAGTCTAGTTTTTCCATAGTGTCCGAAATCCGGTGATAATGGGGGTTCCGGTAAAAGGCCGTATCGGTCACCATGACAGCCTTGTAACCTCGGTGCCAGAATGAAGAATGATCGCTAAGTCGAACAGAAGGAAGCATGAATCCTCCTGCTGGAACTGTAAGTTTGACCACAGGAAGATCCGGATTCCTGCCAAACGCTTCAAATAAATCATTTGTAAATTTTCTGGATTTAAAATTGCCAACAATGCCGATAAAGTCTCCCTGTTTGGGGTAGTCGAAAAACATCAGTGGAAACGGATAATCCTGGCATCCCTCATCATGACAGGTATAACCGACCATCTCCAGGCAGATCATGCCGTCGATCTGTTCCTTTGATTTCCAGGCATTNNGGCGTAAACACTGCTCCCCATGTGCCGGGTACCGAAGGTCGGCGGTTCTTCGAGAGGGAATGAGACAAACTTTACTGCTAGATTCAGCTCGTGGTGATCTTTCAGCATCATCAAATGACGAGCTGTCTCCAGCTGAACCGCAACGGCACTGGCATTGTCGTCGGCACCCACGGTTCCGGCCACTGAATCGTAATGGGCGCCAACAAGATAATATTTCGTGGGGTTTTCGCAAAAAGAAATTTGAGCCACGACATTTGAAACCGTAAAATTCCCATAGGGATAGGGTTCACAGTGAACCGGAACACCTATATCCTGGTAGAATTTCTCGATGTAGACTCTGGTCTTTTCAAGATTGCCGGGCAATAAAACACTCCGTTCACCGATGGTGATGGTCAGTATTTTTACATGATCCTGCAATCGTTGTTTGGTTGTTTGAATATCGATCATCAATATCTCGGCTCTTACGGTGTCGATGGCGNNTTATAAATCTCCAAATATTGTTAATTGAAATCCCATAAAATATCAATTATAATTCATATTATTATGGGTAAATGCAATTCCTGCGATAAAAGCGCAAAAAATATATCCAACGCCATCGGTTTTTGCGCCGACTGTATTCGGGCGCATTTCGACAATGTTTGGCCACAAATCAAGGCCGTTCATGATCGCAGCCGCAGGGCCTATGGCCTCCCGGAGAATCCCCCGAATGCTGTAGACGGCGTTTCCTGTGGCCTGTGTGTCCATGACTGTAAAATTCCTGAAAACAGCGTCGGCTTTTGTGGACTTCGAAGAGTTCGAAACAGCCGAATTTCCGGCGGGAGACCGCATGAGGGGAACCTGTCCTACTATTATGATCCCCTTCCCACCAACTGTGTGGGGGACTTTGTCTGCCCGGGAGGTACGGGCTGCGGATATCCCAGATATGCGGCTACCAAAGGCCCTGAATACGGTTATAAGAATTTGGCCGTATTTTATCATGCCTGCGGGTTTAATTGCCTGTACTGTCAAAACTACCATTTTAAGACCAAGACGTCTTCCTCTCAAAAGCTTACTGCAAAACAACTCGCTCATGCGGTGGACCAAAAGACCAGCTGTATCTGCTATTTTGGCGGTGACCCCACTCCTCAGATTCTCCATGCCATTAAAACATCTAAAATGGCTCTTAAATATGCTGGTCATCGCATCCTGCGTATATGCTGGGAGACCAACGGTTCAATGCAGCCGNNCCATGCCCTGCGCTGTAAAGCAATCGCCGAAAATGCCGGTCTGAAAAATGTCCGCATCGGGAATGTGCATTTGCTCAGTGAAGATTACTAACCCGAATATTTCATGAAAATTTTAGAGAGGATTTGTTAGTGGTGATAGAAACTGTTTGTTATTTACGATTTTGCCTCTAGTTGTAGGGTGACAGTTTGTATCGAAAACATGCTTTTTCAATTTCTCAAAAATTTTCACCATAGGCGTGTCCGAAACGCCCATTTGCTTCGTTATAAAGGGCATGCAGTCGCTTACGATGGCTGCTTCCTTGAATGCCTTGCAAATGAACGCCTCGCACAAGTCAAATATCCGGGCTGATGGCTATTGATCCTGAAATGCCGTAATTGGTTCATGGATCAGATCGTTTTCCCTAAAGCGTGTCGGTCGTAAAGGNNTGCAGGCGCGTGCTGGAATCCGTGGCCGGAAAAACCGGCAGCACAGATAAAATTTTGAAGTTCAGGAAATGCACCGATGACCGCATGATGATCCGGCGTCATTTCATAATGTCCCACCCAGCTCCGTATAATTTTTGCGCGCTCAAGGGCGGGAATGCGTTGTATCGACTTTTCGGCTGTCCATTCCTCGGCATCGAAATCGACATGCTGACTGAAGGATTTACTGCCCGTGGGGCCGCCCAGAATAAGTCCCCGACCTTCCCGCTTCATGTACCATCCGGAATCAACATCAATCACCATGGGAAAGATATCCGGAATTTCATGAAAGGTATCGGTGAAAAATAGATGACGTTTTAAAGGACCTATGGGTAAATCCAGTCCGGCCATGGAGGCCACTCGACCGGCCCAGGGGCCGGCTGCATTAACAACAAAACCCGCTTTGATGTTGTGTCCCTCTTTTGTTTTTATACCAATAGCGCTATTGTTTTTAATCGAAATGCCGGTGGCCTGAACTTTTTCCATGAAAACAGTGCCGCCCTGACGGGCCTTTTTGACATAGGCTTGAAGGATTTCTATGGGACTATAAAAGCCGTCTTCTTTGGTATAAGATCCGCCTGAAAGATCATCGACCCTTATAAACGGCCAGCGCCGGGAAACCTCTTGAGGTGAAAGTGATTCAACGGGAACATCCAACACCTTCATCAGACGAGACGTGCTTTTGAAAATCTTCCACTGTTTTGGTGTTGTTGCCAGAAACAGGTATCCGTAAGGTTTGAAGCCGGGATCAACTCCGAATTCTTCTTCGAACCGTTGATACACTTTCCGTGAAATCAATGAAAACCGGATATTCACGGCAGTAGAAAACTGAGTTCTCAAGCCCCCCAGACAGGCGGAGGTGGCGCCTTGAGAACCGATTTCACCCTGCTCCAGAACGAGCACATCGCTTATCCTCTTTCGGGTCAGGTAATAGGCGATGNNCGGCACCGATAATGCCGCTGCCGATAATGACGACCTGTGCTTTTTCGGGACATTCAATTCTCATTTTATCATCGCTAAAGCTAAGTGTCTCTTTATACGGCAAGCGATTGAAATCCACTCTTCTTTGACCAGGATTTCAACGCGTTCAAAATCCAGATCGTTCATTTTCTTTAAAACCTTATCCTTATCTGTTTCAAGAATACCGGAACAGACAAATATGCCGTCTTGAACCAGCACCCTTTTGACATTCTCAAGAAGGATTAAAATCGTTTTGGTTGTTAGATTCGCCGCAACAAGATCAAACGGTTCCGTTATTTGATCGACAAGATCGGCGGCTAAAAGTTTAAAACTCGATTTTGATATCCTGTTTTGTATTAAATTTTTATAGGCGGTATCCACAGCGACATTATCGTTATCCGTTCCCCAAATCTTGATTGCGCCAAGCTTTGCGGCGGCAATCATAAGGATCCCCGAGCCGGTCCCTATATCCAGAAACGTACCATTTCTTTTCAGATATTTTTCAATCATGGTGATGCACATACAGGTTGTGGGATGAGTACCGGTTCCAAAGGCCATTCCCGGATCGATTTCAAGTACAATTTCATCATGCTCTCGAATATATTCACGCCATGTGGGTTTTACGACAATATTTGCTGTGATTTTTTCAGGCCGAAAATAAGTTTTCCATGTTTGAGCCCAATCTTCTTCATTCATATCAGAGTAGATAATTCTGGATTCAATACCGTTTGTTTTTTCCAGCCGTGACAAATTTTCTTCAACGAATTTTTGCATTTTTTCTAATTTGTCATTGCAGGGGAGATAGCCGATGACCGCATACCCTTCGGGCATGACGACATCGCCTCCCCAATCTTCCAGAGATTCAATCTCTGGTGTTTCGATAACGACGCCCGTAAGATCAAGGTCATAGAACAGATTNNCGGGTCAAAGTTCAGGTTTCGCCATTGGATCATATTTATGGGATGCTGGCTAATAAAATTTATCAACGCTTCCACTTCTTCCGGTGTGTCAGTGAACCCTGGGCAATTGAGATAGTTGATGGATACGAATTTTTTCTTTATAAGCGCGGTATCAATACTTTTGATAACATCGTCGAATGTATATCCTTTAGGTCTAAAATACGCGTCGTAGCAAGGTTTTCTGATACTGTTCATGCTGATTCGAATACTGTCAAGGCCTGCAGCGAACAACATTTCCAGAATTTTAGGCTTGCTTCCGTTGGAGTTCATATTGATGGTGCCTTGTCTGGTTTTGGATCGGATCTCTTTTATGGCGGGTTCAATGACATCGGCGGTCAGCAATGGATCTCCTTCACATCCTTGGCCAAAACTCACAACGCTTTGCTTAACTCGTTTGATGTGGAAAATGGCGACTTCAACAATTTCTTTGGAAGTCGGTTTGAAAGCGATTCTGTCCTGGCTGTGAGGGATTTCACTATTTTTTTGAAGGGACAAACAGCCGAG
>DNGT01000340.1 GCA_003486165.1 Desulfobacteraceae bacterium | reverse complement strand
CGGTCCCAATATTTTTTCCTGTTCCAAATTTTGATAAACAACTTTATTATCCTGAATAATTGAGATTCCGGTAAGTGAATTCTCCACCAGGCTTCGGAATCGCTTTTCACTTTCACGAAGTGCCTGTTCCGATCGCTTTCGTTCAATAAGCTTACCCAACCGTTCCGCGACTGCGTTCATCAAATATTTTTCTTCTAATAGGAAAATATCAGCATCATTTTCCGCTATTTTTTCCAGATAAAAAACTTCCAAAATACCTATCGGCTCACCATTGACGATGATATCTTTGTCTATCTTCCAGGTTGTTTCCTCACACTCGATCGTCTTGAACTTTCGACCTTCCAATACAATTTGCGCACATGCGATTTCCGAATATTGCATGGCGGGGGGAATGAGATCGACCGATCCTTGAAGTATCTGCTCTATTGAAAGGTTATGATTTTCAATCAATTTTGACAAACCAAAGAGACAATTCAGTTCCTTTACCCGCTCCCTGAGTTCTCCGACACTCCTCTGCATTGCGAACTGAGTTCGCTTGCGTTTACCAACCTCTATATTTAACTCATCCCTTGACGCCGTGACGATTTTTAAATTTTTTGTCATTTGATCGAATGCTCTACCGAGCCTTCCGACCTCGTCTTTTGCTTGAGTGCCAACCTTATGATCTAAATTGCCGCTGCCTATGACTTCAATTCCTTTTTCTAAAACCTGAATCGGGTTGGAGATGGAGTTTGCGACGCCTACGCCAATAAAGGCGCCCATCATTATGGCGATACCTGTTATAATTAATACCATGATCATCAGGTGGTTGGCGGGGGCAAATGCTTCTGAAGCGTCTATTTTTGCTGCTATTACCCAATCAGGCGTTTGAATGTGATGCCAAGAAACGATCACTTGTTTATTTCTGTAATCGATGTATATCCCGGATCCTTCCTGATCTTCAAAGGGATGTTTGATAGGCGTTATCTGTATATCTTCAAAGAGAGAGACCTTGTTCAATATCACTTTCGGATCATGTCGAAAGGGGTCATGAAACAACAACGCATCCCCTGACGTTCGGGCAATAAGGATCTCCCCGGTTTCTTCCAGGCCCTTGTTTTCCCGGATGATCGCTAAAATGGGATCCATTGAAACTTCAAAGGTGATTACACCCGAAAAATTCCCTTCAAAACTGAGAACCGGAGCTGTAATGAGCATGGCAGATTGATCTGACGAACTTGTTTTTCTTTTAAAAATTTTTGAAAAATAAAATCCCCTTTTGCCCTCATTAAAGGACCCGCGAACAGATTCCGGCAAGAAGTCTCCCAAATTTTCTGACATATTGGTCCTATGAAGTATGTATATAATTTTCCCCTCGGGATTTAATAATATGATGTTCAAATATTGATGAACTTTTTGTTTGATATTAAATATACGGTCGATTTCATCTCTGATGTTTTGATACTCAGGGCTGAATAAATTACGGGGAGAATCGGCGAGTAACAAAACATTTTTTTTAATGTCCGGATGGTTTTTGACATACGAAAGGTCTTCTTTTAGGACGATGAAAAAATTCTCAATGCTGTTTGCCTTGAGATCGGCAATATTTTTCAAATCCGCTATCCGAATATTCTCTATTGCCTTTCTGGCGGTAATAAAGCCCAGTGTTCCGACAAAAATCGTGGGAAGGATGGCAAATAGGAGAAAAAAAAGAATCATCTTTTTTTTAATTGTCATCTCAAATGTGCCTAAATAATTCTATTTAAATTTTTCTTTCAAGCGAATCTTAAATAAATCACTATCAACTTCTGGGCGCGATGTCTTTCGAGCATAAAAAACTTAAAAAGAGAGTGATTATTCAATTCACACTTCTATAGGTAGTAAATATAATTTTACGTTTTGATCCGCCAAATACCAACAATAATTAACGGTTGACAAACAGTTGAGATTTTATTTAATGGTTTTAAATATATCTTTGTTGACCGGCATGCTCCCNNTGCCGTAAGACAGAACCCCCGCCCTTTAGGTCAGGGAGGCTTCACAATTTTCTCCTTAGAAAAAGCAAAAGGTATGCCAAACAATAATGTGGATATAGGAGATAAATGAATATTGGATGTTTGAAATATCGAGTTTCAAGGATCACAAGTTAAGAGATACAGGTTTCATGCTTTACAATGCATGATGCAAAATGAAAGCTGAGTGACATAGAACAATATACCGTTTCATATATTATTATGATATTTGACTCTATTCGATTCCAATTCTTTTACATCTTGTAAAAAATTCCGACACCGATTCTTTCTTATTTACGATGAAAAGCCAAAAGATATGCGTCGAATGTGATGATTTATCAAGGCATTATTTAATCTTACCCGCAACATTTTTCCTGGCATGTCTTTTGCCGTTCTATTTTATAACCTTGCGCATTAAAGAGTACCCATATAAAGGGTGAAAAGATAAGATCAGGGAAATCATAAAGAATTTATATAGGATACATTCTCTGATTTTAAACAAAAGAAAGGAGGAAATGATGACAACTCTTATTATCATTGCTGGTTTTTCCATTTATTTAATCCTTTATCTAACATACGGGAAGAAACTTGAACGGGATGTGGTGAAGGCCTCAAACGAGCAAGAGNNATCGGCAAGCGGACGGGTTATGCGTTTTACTGGATCGTTTTTTTTCTGTTGATCCTTGTGGTCGCCGCCTTTGCAGCCATTATCGGCGGAATGTTCGTAAAAACGCCGTCCATTGCATCGGCCTATCTCTATAAAATCATTGCCGCCCTGATCCTGGGGGTGCTGATCTACCGGGTGAAGATGAACTTCGGCCTGGCAACGATCATCGGTGTCGCCATGCTTGGCTTCGCCATCTGGCTCGGCGTCGAGACACCCATCGCGGCGTCTTATATGACCTGGATGTGGGTTTTCTTTTTCTACATCTTCATCGTATCTGCGATCCCCGTAAATGTCCTGCTCCAGCCCAGAGATTATCTGAATTCCTGGCTGCTCTATGCCGGACTTGTACTGGGATTCGCGGCGGCGATGTTTGCATTCAAAGGTTTTGAGGTTCCTGCATTTGCCGGCTTTTCCCCGGTGCTCCTGGGGGGTAAGCCTACGCCTTTCTGGCCGGCGATTCCCCTCGTCATTGCCTGCGGTTCGCTGTCCGGATTCCACTCACTGGTGGCTTCGGGAACATCTTCAAAACAGCTTGACAAAGAAACCGACGGCCTTTTGATCGGTTACGGCGCCATGTTTATGGAGGGATTCCTCTCAACGATTGTCGTCGTGGCCATTGCCGGTTTCGGCTATACGGCCCTCAAGACGGCTGCTGCGGCAAAAGCCATGGAATTCACCCTCAACGCATCCAACTGGGGAGCAACTTTCACAGGTATCTCAGGGAAATTGGGGCTTTCCAAAGCCAACCTCTTTGTCCAGTCTTATGCCGACATGGTAAGCGCTACATGGCTTTCCTTTATTCCTGCTCAATATGTCAAAGTGCTTGCCGGGATGTGGGTCGCATCTTTTGCCATGACCACGTTGGACACGACGAATCGCCTGGCCAGATATTGCCTGTCGGAAATGGCCGCACCATTGAAAGAAAGCACCGAAGGATTATACAATTTTCTGACCAACCGTTGGGTGGCTTCGATCATTCCCGCATTCATCGGTATCTATCTTGCCGCCAGCGGCAACTGGCTGGTTATCTGGGGATCTTTCGGCGCTGCCAACCAATTGATCGCCTCCATCGCACTTATGACCGGTGCTGCATATGTGGCGAAAAAACTGAAATCCGGATTTGCCAATGCTGC
>DNGT01000481.1 GCA_003486165.1 Desulfobacteraceae bacterium | reverse complement strand
TGCCATGAGGTTTGCACTGAAAGCTATGGGTGAAAAGACCATGGTTGTGATCCCAGCCTGCTGCTGGGGCGTCATTGCAGGACCTTACCCACAATCGTCGCTTAAAGTGCCGATACTTCAGACCGCTTTTGCAACTGCAGGAGCAACCGCCAGTGGTCTGAGGGCGGCGCTGGACATGAAGGGAGATTCAGAGACCACTGTTATGGCATGGGCCGGCGACGGTGGAACCTTTGATATTGGAATACAGGCACTCAGCGGTGCAGCAGAACGTAACGAGGATTTTATTTATGTGTGTTATGATAACGAGGCCTACATGAATACCGGAGTACAGCGCAGTTCCGCCACCCCTTTCGGTACACGTACCACAACAACACCGGGTAAGGGATGGAAAAAAAGCCGAAAGAAAAACATGGTTGAAATACTTGCGGCCCACCGTATTCCTTATGCTGCCACAGCCAGTATTGCTTATCCGGAAGATATGATCCAAAAGTTTGATAAAGCCCGACGCATGAAAGGCGGTACAAGATTTCTTCATGTTTTTGCCACCTGTCCCACAGGTTGGCGTATCCCATCTGAAATCTCCGTCAAAATCGCCCGACTAGCCGTTCAATCCAATGTATTCCCCTTATATGAAGTCAAAGACGGTGTTGACTATACCATCAACATCAAGGGAAATCGACCGGTAACGGATTATTTAAAGATCCAGGGCCGTTTTAAACATTTAACCGATGAAGATTTTGAGCAGATCCAAAACATGGTGAATGAAGACTGGGAGCTTCTTTTGCGAAAGACATTATCTGCTCCAAAAGCCTAATGTGCTGCAAGGCAATCAATTTGACATTTTGTTCAACTTTTTTATAATGTCATGATTATCGTATGAAAAGCTTTATGGAGAGGATCCCGAGGGAGTCGATATAGATGTATAAAAATTTCTTTGGTTTCAATGAAAGACCATTCAAGCTCGTTCCCAACCCTGCTTATCTTTTTCTAAGTAGAAGTCACGAAGAGGCGCTTGCCCATCTTACCTATGCCGTTATCCAGGGTGAGGGTTTTATGGAGATCACGGGTGAAGTAGGGACCGGCAAGACAACACTCTGTCGGGCATTCCTCGAACACCTGGACGATGATACAAAAACAGCATATATCTTTAACCCAAACCTTAACTCCATTGAACTGCTCAAAGCCATTAATGATGAATTCGATATCCCATCGGATGCAGATAACGCCAAAGACTTAATCGACACCCTGAACAACTTTCTTATCAAGCAAAAAAACCAAGGGAAACACACGATTCTCCTTATCGATGAGGCTCAGAATCTGACAAATGAGGTTTTGGAACTGTTACGTTTGCTTTCCAATCTTGAGACCGCCAAACATAAGCTTTTATATATCATCTTAGTGGGACAGCCAGAACTGAAAGAAAAACTCAATTCCCACGAACTCAGACAATTGAGACAAAGAATATCTTTAAGTTGCCGTCTGATTCCTTTAAGCTTAAACGACGTCCGAAATTATATCCAACATCGTATCCATGTCGCCTCAGAGAAACCGGGGATCCGATTCGCAGATGCCGCATATCGCTCCATTTACAACTATTCGAAAGGCATACCCCGACTCATCAATATCGTCTGCGACCGGGCGCTTTTGACTGCCTTCGGCCTTGATCAAAAGGAAATTACGCAGAAAATCGTCAGGGCATCCATCGAGGAACTGGCCGATAGGAATGGTATTAATAAAAACAGCTTTAAGAAACGGAAAAATGCCATTCTATTTTTTTCTATTTTGTCTCTGCTTATCTTTATGGTTATTTATTACCATCCCGGATTATTTAGGGTAAATGGNNACCTGTTCCAGAAGTTACTGCAACTGAGTCAAAAGAACCGGATCCAGCTGTTACTGCAACTGTTAAAAAAGAGCCGGTTCAGGATCCTACAGTATCCGAGTCAAAAGAACCGGTTCCCATTGTGATGGCATCTGAGTCAATAAAAAATGAGGACCAGAAAATAAAAGCACCTGAACCTGTTATAAAACCCATTACAGAATCTTCCCGGAATTTTGGGAATATTCTGAAAACAATGAACCGGCTTACTTCACGACGAATGGCCATTAAAGTGGCATTAAATTTGTGGAACATCGAACCCGAAATAAAACCAGACTTGGAAATCATTAATGATGATCAGAGCTTTTTTCGGCGTGTCTCAAAGGAAAACAATCTTTTGTTACGACGAATTCAAGGAAATTTAAATGCAATAAAAAAATTGAACCTGCCAGTTATTTTAACCGTTCATTTGAATAGGAGCATTCCTCCTGTATATCTTACGCTCGTTAAAATAGATACTCAAAAAGTTACACTTAGAGGAGGAAAACAGGACATTTCAATAGAGCTGTCACCGGTTGAGTTAGAATCTTATTGGTCAGGCGAGGCATACGTTCCATGGAAAAATTTCCTCTCACTAACAGGCACCATTCCAATAGATTGTCCGAAGGATTCCATAACAACGCTCAAAATGCTCTTACGGGATATTGGATTTAAAGAAGTTGAAATAAACCCATTTTATGACGACAAAACCCGGCAGGCGGTAAAAGAAATCCAGAAAAAATACGGCTTATATATTGACGGTACGGTAGGTTCTACAACCAAAATCGCGCTTTATAATGAAAAAAAAGTTTTTAAACGACCCCATATTGTCAATGCCACCAATTCGTTTGTCCGATGATTTTTTCTATGTATTCAAATGGACAACGAAACACAGAAGACAGACTGTATTGTGGTAAGCATATTTTTCTTAAAGGTCAAGAGAAGGTATTTTAAAATTGAGTTCCATTTTAAAGGCATTAAAAAAGCTTGATGAACAAGCTACAGATCAAAACCACGTTCGATTCTGGCGATCCAGAAACCATATGCAAAACGACGACCATGAGCGGATAACTGGTCATCTGCGTTTTAAAAAACACGATGTCATTATTTTCGCTGGTCTTGTCCTTGCTGTCGGCGCAGGTTTGATCCTAAGCCAGAAACTTCATGAAAAAAAACCGGAATTAATAACAAAAAAAGAANNAAGCTACTCTCGAAAAACCCGTCCGTCTTCCTGAAAAGAAGGCGGCCATATCGGATAGTGTTCAAAAGGAATTGTCTTTCCGAAAGGATGTAGAAAAATTCGAACCCATTGCAACAGCAGAAAAAGTGGCGCCCCCGCCTGCTCATAAATCCACAGAAAATACTGCCGTTTTATTTAACCAAAAAACATCGCCACCGAAACAGACTCCAAAAGAAACAGTTGCTGAACAACACAGCGAAAAACCGGAACAAAAGACAAAGGTCGATCGGTTTGCATCAATGCCCGTTAAGCGATCGAATCAAACAAAAATCGATTTGCAAGCAATTGCCTGGTCCGAGGATCCTAAACGTCGCCTCGCTGTGATTAACGGCCTTATTCTGAGGGAAGGAGAATCTATTGACAATGTCATTGTGATGCATATAGGTAAGGATGCAGTTGTTTTTGCAAAAGGAGAGGAGGGGTGGAAACAAATGTTTGGGTTTTAATCATTTCCATTGCCGCAGCTTAATCGCGTAAAAACGCGGTATGATCTTTTTCCCCAATTGATATTTTCATTTAACACATTAATATTTCCATACACAAAACAAAGGAGCACTTGATGAGCAACGAACAATTTTTCTTTACATCCGAATCAGTGACCGAAGGCCATCCTGACAAGGTGGCCGACGCCATATCAGATTCCATACTCGACGCTATAATGGAAAAGGACAAAAAATGCAGGGTTGCCTGTGAGACCCTTGTAACCACAGGTCTGGCTTTTATCGCCGGCGAAATTTCTACCGAATGTTATGTTGATATGCCCGAGATTGTCAGAAGAACCATTCGCGAAATCGGATACCATTCTTCCCTCATGGGCTTTGACTGGCAGACCTGCTCGGTTATTACAAGTATCGATCATCAATCCCCGGATATTGCTCAAGGGGTCAATATCGGCGAAGGTCTTTACAAAGACCAAGGGGCCGGGGACCAGGGTCTCATGTTTGGATTCGCCACCGATGAGACACCTGAGCTGATGCCCATGCCCATTGTTTATGCCCACAAGCTGTGCCAGCGTCTTGCCACGGTCCGTAAAAACCACTCCCTTGATTTTTTAAGGCCGGATGGCAAATCTCAGGTCACCATCGAATATGAAAACGGAACTCCCAAACGTGTTGATACGGTGGTCATCGCCGCCCAGCACAAACCGGATATTTCTTACGAAGAGTTAAAAGAGGCGATCATCGAAGAAGTGATCAAAAAAGTGATCCCGAAAAAGTTCACAGACGGCGATACCAGATATTTTATAAATGCTACAGGAAAGTTCGTTGTCGGCGGCCCCATGGGAGACTGCGGCCTGACAGGGCGAAAGATTATCGTTGACACATATGGGGGNNGATCGGAGTGCTTCATACATGGCCCGGCATATTGCAAAAAATGTTGTTGCCGCCGGCCTTGCAAAAAAATGTGAAATTCAGATCGCCTATGCCATTGGTGTTGCACATCCTGTTTCTGTAATGATCGATCTCATGGGTACCGGTGCCGTTCCTAAACACCTTGTAAAAAAAATAATCTTGGAAGTATTTGATTTAAGACCGGCCGCCATCATCGAATATCTTGATCTCTTGCGCCCCATCTATCGCAAAACCTCGGCTTACGGCCACTTTGGAAGAAATGAGCCTGAATTTACCTGGGAAAAGACCAACATGGTTGATGTTATAAGAGAGAAGGCCGGACTATAGTGTAGATTGATGATTGTCGATCGAATATTGTTGATTGATAATTTAAGATGGATTTTTCACAAGTAACGAATGATGAACGTCAAATGAAGATTAAAAAGGAGAGAATTGTTTAATGAATTATGATGTGAAGGACATAAAACTGGCAAAGGACGGTTTGCTTCGGATCGAATGGGCCAATCAAAGCATGCAAGTGCTCAACAACATTAAAAAAAAGTTTGAAAAAGAACAGCCCTTAAAAGGCGTACGACTCGCTGCCTGCCTTCATGTGACCACCGAAACCGCTTCCCTGATGCAAACATTAAAGGCAGGAGGCGCCCAAATTACGCTCTGTGCTTCCAACCCACTGAGTACTCAGGACGATGTGGCGGCTTCACTGGTAAAACACGACAAAATCTCTGTTTTTGCCATCAAGGGCGAAGACAACAAAACTTATTACAAGCACATCCATTCTGCCCTCGATATCAAACCTCAATACACAATGGATGACGGTGCGGATCTGGTTTCCACCATACACTCCGAACGCCCTGAGCTTATCAAGGGTGTACTGGGCGGCACTGAAGAAACGACCACCGGTATNNTACGGTACCGGCCAGAGCACAATGGACGGAATTATTCGGGCCACAAACCGTCTCATTGCCGGATCTAACTTTGTCGTTTGCGGGTATGGATGGTGTGGCAAAGGTCTTGCACTAAGGGCTCGCGGAATGGGAGCCAATGTCATTGTCACCGAGGTCGATCCCACCGCCGCACTTGAAGCGGTCATGGACGGTTTCACCGCGATGCCCATCCGTCAGGCAGCGCGGATCGGTGATTTTTTCTGCACGGTTACAGGCAACATTAATGTTATACGAAAAGAACACTTCCAAATCATGAAAGACGGCGCCATTGTCGCCAATTCCGGTCATTTCAACGTGGAACTCGATCTTAACGGACTTGAATCCATAGCAAAATCCCGAAGAATAATTCGGCCTTTCGTTGAAGAGTATGTTCTTAAAAATGG
>DNGT01000468.1 GCA_003486165.1 Desulfobacteraceae bacterium | reverse complement strand
TAACAATGGGTTCGTCTTGAAACAAACCACTTCTATTTGTGAAATATTTTGGCATGCGCCTGTTCTTTCTAACGATCCCTAAACTACTCAAACAGTACACGCTTTTCAAAAAAAAATATCCATTCCGCTCTATGAGATGCAGGCTCACCGAGCCTGAATCTGATAAATAGCTTTTTTATATAAACCCCTTCGAACCGTCAACGTGTTACCATGATAAAAAGAAAACCCTGCCCCTTCTATAGGGAAAAGGCAGGGATAAAAAAGTTTACCATTTTGGGAAAGGATAAATCATGTCTGCAGACGAAACATCAAAGGGATAGATGATCTCCAAACCGATGTTGCCGTCCTTTTGTTTCTGATACTGGCCGATCAGACCGGAGCCCAGAATATTTTGTCCCAATTCATCGCCGGATGTTGAAAATTTGATTCCGGCCCAGGGAACCACCAGCTCATTGCCCTCAATTTGGATGGCATTGGCGGCAGCCTGAATATCGGCCGGTTTCGTTGACCCTGCTTTTTCCAGAACATGCACCCAGGTCTGCAGACCGGTGAAGGATCGGGCGGATGCACCGGTCAGATCATTGCCGGTTTTGGCTTTGTAAAGCGCATTGACCTGTCCGGCAACCTTTTTAACCTGTACCACCTGGGGTAAAAATACGGTTCGGGTCAGAATGCCGACCACGCTGTCGCCCAGGGTCGTCCGGAATTCAGGTACCTCGAATCCGGCATCCTGGCCCCAGATAATTTTGGGTTGAGCTTTTTGCGCATTCAACGTCTTGACCATGAGTATGGCATCGGACGCATAGGAAGCAAACAGCATCACATCCGGGCGGGCAGCCTTCAGAGATCGAACCTCGCTGGAAAGATCAGCAGACTTGGCCGCATAGAGGAGTGATTTTTTCATTTTAAACCCATATTCCTTTGCGAGTTCCTCGATCAGCCCGGATACATGAGATCCCCACTCGGTTTTTTCACAGGCAGACGCCAAATTCATCAACTCTTTTTTAGATACCGCAGATACCCCGCGCACCTTGCCTTCACTCAACCCTTTGAGCAGCTCAAACAAGTCTTTTGTGAACCATTTATCGTGGGGCGTGGTTCGCCAGAACCATTTAAACCCGCGTTGAGTTAGATCCGGCGATGTGGACGAACCGTTGATCATGGGGATGCCGTACTGCTCGCAGACGGCACTTACGGTTTTGGTCACGGAGCTGTGATAGCATCCCAGTATCCCGTCCACCTTGTCGTCCAAAATCAATTTCTTGGCCAAATCTGCCCCCAGTGTAGGATTTCCCTCGTGGTCCTTGAAAATGAGTACGATTTTGGCTCCTCCAAGGCTTTTGATTCCAGAATTATTGGCCATGGTCATGGGAAGATCTGCCATGACCGTATTGGCGATTTCCGCTGCCAGTTCAGCACCGGCGCGAAGTTCGCGTCCGGCTGCCGCTGCGCCGCCGGTCAACGGATAGATCACGCCGATTTTAACCTCTTTCACTGCCCAAGCTCCTGAGGGTACCAAAAACCCGATGACAGCAAACATACCGATGATTGCTACTATTGTCCTTGTATACGACTTCATTTTCGCACCTCCAATTCCGGAACAAACGCCCGTTTTATTTAGGTCATAGGTTAACGATCCATTCATTTGACTAAGAAGTACAAATCCTGCTCGACAGTTTTGCTGGTATGCTAAATTTGATATTAAAACAGAAAAGTTACACGTGTAAAGTGAGCTAACATTAAGGAATTTTAAGCAATGTTATTATAATGACCCCACGATAGAGCTGCATCAACTTTAGGCACTTTAGATCANNTTGTTTTTGAGATAGGTTATAGTAAGGGTTACGTCGAGTATCTAATTTGCTTATTAGCAAGCATAATATTTATGACTATATTTTATGTCCGAAGTGAAGTCAACAAGCAGGATTATTGAAATCATTTTCTATCATTTGGAAATAAAAATTTACACCCATTGAATGTAGGCTTAAAAAGAAAGAAATTTGAATTAGGACTTACAATAGCGTCAGGTTCTCATCTTTTAGATCCGATACAAACATATGTCCCGGGGAATGAGTAATCACAAGGGGAAGGGAGGCAGAAGTCGCTGCCAGAGTGGACGTAACGCCACAAGCCCAGAATACAGGAATCTCTTTGGGCCTGATCTCCACCGGATCACCGAAATCGGGCTGACTCAGGTCTTTGATTCCGATTTCATGAGAAGAGCCCAAATGAACCGGTGCACCGTGAGTGAGATAAAACCGAGTGGTCACCTGGGTGGCCCGGACCGCTTGTTCCGGTGTCATGGGCCTCATGGAAACCACCAAGGGAGATCTGAATCGGCCGGCAGACCGGCATGTCCGTGAGGTTATATACATAGAAACATTTTTGCCTTCCTCGATATTCCTCACAGGGATCCCGGCCGCCAGGAGAGCGTTTTCAAAAGAAAAACTGCACCCCAAAAGAAAGCTGACCATGTCCCGATCAAAGAGGTCCGTGATATCCGTCACTTCATTTTCCAAATTTCCATGTCTAAAAATACGATATTTCGGCACATCGGTGCGCAAATCCGCCCCCGGTGCAATGGCCGGTTCCACTTGGCCGGGTTCCAGAACGTCCAGAATCGGACACGGTTTTGGATTTCTGACACAGAAAAGCAAAAATTCAAATGCCACCTCTTTTGGTAACATCACCAAGTTACCCTGGATATATCCGGTGGCGGCGCCGCTGGTAGGCCCTGTCCAATTACCGGATCTAATCTGTTCTCTCAGCAAAGCCGGTGTAAGATTTTTTCTCATTCCGAATCCTTAATTATGCAATATAATTTATCCGCCGAATGAATCTTCGGCGATCTCTATGGCAGCGCCGTTGGTGGCCAAAATGGCTTTCATCTTGCCAAAGGTAATCGGAAGGATCGAATAAATGAAAAATTCAGCGCTTTTGATTTGACCCTGGTAGAAGGCAACATCTTTTTTCTTGGCACCATTTCCCAGCTTCTTGCTTGCAATTGCTGCTCGCCAGAGCAACATCCACGCCATGACCACATCTCCGCAAACTTCCATAAACGGGTGGGCAAAGGCAAAGGCATTCATCACTTTGGGCGACATGGCTGTCATTCCCATATGAAGGGCGACCTCTCCCAGTTTATTGACGATCTCTTCAAGTTTTGCAGCCAAGCCTTCCAGTCCCTGGGCATCCTTTGCCATGGCTATGGACTTTTGGATCTCTCCCAGAAGATCCATCATTGGTTTTCCTTTGTTGAGTCCCAGTTTCCTCCCCAGAAGATCCATGGCCTGAATTCCGTTTGTCCCTTCATAGATCATGGTGATTCGACAATCCCGAAGCAGCTGTTCCATGGGGTAATCTCTGATATACCCATAACCGCCGTATACCTGAACCCCGTGACTGCAGACTTCAAAGGCCCGGTCGGTAACATACCCTTTGGCAATGGGAATGAGGACGTCAATGATACCCTGATAGGTTAATTTTTCTTTCGCATCCTCACAAATTTTAGCTTTATCTTCACACATCCCGACATAATAGAGAAGACTTCGTATCCCTTCAACATATACTTTCATCATCATGAGCTGGCGCCGNNTCTCTGGCATAATTCACGGCATACATGTAAGCAGACGATGCACAGGCCAGTCCCTGAAGACCAACCAAGAGGCGGGCATCGTTCATCATCAGAAACATGGCGCTCATTCCCTTGTTCTCCTCTCCTAGCAACATCCCCTTACAATTTCCTTTGCCGCCAAGCATAAGCGAACAAGTGGCATTTCCGTGTATTCCCATTTTCTCTTCAATACCCGTACAAACCACGTCATTGAACTCGCCAAGACTTCCGTCGTCATTGACCCATATTTTAGGTACAATAAATAGTGAAATCCCTTTGGTTCCTTTCGGGGCACTCTCGATTCGGGCCAACACCGGATGAATGATATTTTCAGATAGATTGTGTTCTCCTCCTGAGATAAAAATCTTGTTCCCGGTAATGGAATAGGTCCCATCATCATTCTTTACCGCGGAGGTCATTAAGGCACCCACATCCGATCCGGCTTCAGGCTCTGTAAGCAGCATCGTGCCGGTCCACTCAGCGGAATACATTTTATTGAGAAAGAGCCGCTTCTGCTTTTCCGTACCAAAATATTCAATCAATTTTGCGGCGCCATTGGTAAGATCCGAGTATATCATGAACGCATAGTTTGCGCCCACAAGGTAATCGTTGGCCGCCATAGCGACCGTTGTGGGCATCCCCTGTCCTCCCCAATCCGGGCTAACAGTCATTGCACTCCACTCACCTTCTCTCAAGAGCTCAAAGGCCCGATGAAAAGATTCCGGAACGGTGACCTTACCGTTATCAAATTGGCACCCTTCCTGGTCACCCAATTCCCGGGTGGGCAGAATCTCTTTGATTGCCAGATTGCGTGCTTCGGANNTCTGTTCGTGAAGGACAAAATCGATATCCCTCCTATCTGCAATGTATTGTGCCATTTTCTAATTTCTCCTTCTTCCTGATGACGCCACACAATCTAATGTATGTAAGATACACATTCAAAAATCGCGGGCATCGTTATGTCCGATTCCTCTCATAAAAAGATCTACAAGAGGATCCGCCATGGTAACAAGATCGTAATTTGAACCTGCGTGGAGCCATGTGTTGATCACTTCATCAACGGCACCCAGTATAAAACGTTTCACAAGCCCCAGATACAAATCTCTGCGGATGACGCCCTCTCCCTGGCCCTGCTCTACAATTTCTGAGACAATATCAAGATACATCTTCGACATCTCTTTTATTTGTTCTTCAACCAGTCGGCTGTTCTGGTGTGTTTCAGCCCGATAGACCATTGCCATGTTCCTGTCGTTCTGAAATTCCTGGAGATGTCGATGAATCAAGTTGCGAAGTTTATCGACAGCAGTATCTGCTCCGTCAACTTCCTCTCTGAAGCGTGCGAAAACCTGTCTGGCTTTATAACTGAAAAATTGAACCAGGATATCTTCTTTGTTTTTGAAATAGAGATAGATCGTACCGTCGGCAACCCCCGCTTCCCTTGCAATTTGCGAAACCGTTGACTGGAAGAAGCCCTGCTCGGCAAATACCTTGACGGCCGCTTCGAGGATCCGATGATATTTGTTGTTTATTTTTTCTCTGGTATTAATGGCTGACCTCCCTGACCCGGATATTTTATGAAAATTTTTCATCAAACTTATTTTATCCAATAAGGATAATAAGTTAATTTAAATAATGGTAACCACTTTCAGACAACATTTTAAACCTGGCATTTTTTCTTCTTTATCTGAAATATTTTTACCCTTAGGACGCTATCTGATGCATCCATTTTCCACGTTATCAGGGGCTTGAAGCATGAAAACTACGGCTGCGCCCTGAGTGCCTTGCAACTGAATGCATCAGAAGCGTGAAAAATTCAGACTGCCCAGGTATTTCATGAACAATCACATTATGAATGAATACTCATTCACTATCATCCGAGTTGTAAAATGTCAAGAAAAATTAAGAAAGTGACCATTCGAAAACTAATAGATATCAAATGGTAATTGATAATTATATAAGGAAAGATTGCGAAATGACAGGAGATTTGGGCTCGAAAATCTTATTTGGCCGAATGAACATATATTCATTTTCAACATATTCTTCCCAGGCTCCTTCAGACTATATATTTATTTTTTCCCACCTGAATTTGATTTGACAGAATCGTAAGGTGTGTCAATACATCGTTTGACAGGTCAATTTTCGGAGTATGAAATCACCACCAATTGAATTGTCGTCAATTTGCTTCTTCTTTTTTTGCCTCAAGGATGATTCCGATAATACGATCTGGATAATCCGGAGGGAACGTCCAATAGCGCAGGCCATGCTCATTGTAATTTTCCACCAAACCGCGTTTCAATGGATCGGCGTGGAATATAAATTGGACCAGAACGTCACTGCTGATCCACGGATGTGCATACCAGAAGTCATGTGCTCCAGATGACAAACCGATAACGGTTTTCTCGTCTACACCGATAATATCTAACCCGGACTCGACACTGGCGTTTCGGCCCCATTGAGCGGCCTCAGGGCTAAGATCCTTGGCTTTGGGTCGTCCGGCCCTGGACACGCCGTGATGCCATTCTGCCATGGCCAAGACTGTGTCCTTGAGATTGATGGTGAGCGTAACGCTTCGGGGGATGTCAAGATAGGTTTGAAGATCCTCCACAAAGGTGTCTATACCAATGTCAGCCCCGGCAAAGTAAACTTCTCCCAAGCGCAATTCCCGGCGACGCTCTCCTTTTGTATCCTGTCCGAGGATGGCCAACCCAGGACTTACGATCTGTGAGCCTGCGCTGTAGGCAAGGATATTTATATTTTCCGCAGTGGTGTATTCGTTCAGCAGAGTAATGAGATGCATAAAGGCAGGAGCTGATTTTTGAGCATGACGGACATCCGTGCCATAAAAAAGCAAATTTTCAGCTGATGGCCACAGGAAAGCAATGACCATCGAGTTGCGGCCTGTGAAATGACGGTACTGGGCTGCCTGTGCCATTGCACGATATATGCTGGAATTGGCCCCGTGGACATAAACCATGATGTCCTTGTCAACACTGCGGGCGAGGGTATCATTGACGGCAGCAGCAAGAGGCTCAATTTCCTTGGGTATCGGAGCAGTTTCGTCGTCAAGGGGAATCACTGCCAATTCTTGAAGATCTTCCAAATGCAAAGCCGGCCGATCACGATTTTCATCAGAGGTCGACAACTTAAAGATCTGACTCCAGTCGGTTTCCTTGCTGCCAATTGTAAAATGAGCGATGCCCAATCGCAGTTCGTTTCCTGGGAAGATGGTATAGTTTCTGTTATCACTATCTCCCATAGGTGTGCGGTTCGTCGCAAAGATCACCTCAACGCGATTACTTTCCTGGAGGTTGGGATTGACGCTGAAGGGATTAAGCTCTCCCGTGGTCATTAACGCAGGTGTCGGCATGAGGTAGACTGTCTTATGACATCCGACCGCTGCGACAGTTAAAAGTCCTATGATCACATATAACAGAGATCTATAATTGATCATATGCGTACTTAGTGTTTATGTTGTCTGAATGAGATACTACCTTTTGTCATTCTCGAAATAAGAGCTATTTCATTGCTTGCTGATACACGTAATCATAGAAAGGAATGTACCGCATGGCTTTAATTGCCAGATGAAGTATTAGGCGATGCTTTCTATTGTGTCATTTTTCATATAAGTTGCATAAACTTTATAACTACCTCACGGTTTTGGATTTGTCAAAACCTTTGATCGCTTATCATGAATACAACCTGAACCCATCTCTTACTAATTCCATATATCATAATAATGAAAGAGACAGCCCCCGGAAAAAAGGGTTTGCCTTATTGATAAACGATATCAATATTTTTCAGGCATCAAAACCTCTCTGATATTTCAGCAATCGCAATTACAATCGTTTGGTGATACGGTATGGTGGCATCACCAAAAAATCTGGCCACTGATAGCTTTATTTCATTGCCGTTGTCAAAGTGCTACCGATTCAAGATTTTTTACCAAAATTATGCAAATTTCGGGCTTCAAAAAGTGAATCTTCAAGGTAGCTATACGTGAATTCGTTAACGGCAGGTTTAGCGGCGATTACGCGGTCCAGAAGATCGTGTTGATAAGAAGTATTTCATGCGTTGTTACGCTGCCGTTTTTTTTCATTTTTGATGGGAGGTACTGCTAAACTTCAAATTCCTTTGAAGTGCTGGATTCCGGGTCAAAATAAGTAATCTTTACGTGGTAATCATTTAAATCAATTACGGCGGTTGTTTGATAATTGTTTTGTGTCCAGGTCATTATCATCTGATTTTCGGGCGAGNNTATATGAATCGTCATTGCACTCCAAGGCCGAATAATAGGTACAGTTCACCTGATAAATATCCAGATTTTGATAATCCGGTCCAGAGTAAATCCTTTTTAGATTAGATCCTTTTTCATACAAACCTTCTATTGTACGATCGATTTCGTCCTGACTGAGCAAATCAGCAACGTCTACCACACCGAAACCGTCATGGGTGTCTAAAGTGGTAAACTGTTTTCGGGGGCAGATGTTAAGCCAGTTGACCAACCTCCTATTACTGTGGTGATACAGCGTGTGCAATACCAGCATAGGA
>DNGT01000206.1 GCA_003486165.1 Desulfobacteraceae bacterium | reverse complement strand
CTGACCACACCTGTGGGTGAAGGCATCCGGAGTATTAATGTCGGCCTTCGACAGGAACTCGATCTTTATGCCTGTGTCCGGCCTGTAAAATATATTGACGGTATTCCCAGCCCCATGCTCAGGCCTTCGGACGTGGACATGATTATTTTCAGGGAAAATACCGAAGATGTCTACATGGGTCTTGAATGGAAAGCAGGTTCATCGACAGCTCAAAAAATCATCGATCTGGTCAAATCCGAAGACGGCCGAACCATCCGGCCTGATTCAGGTGTGGGATTAAAACCCATCAGCCGTTTTGGAACCCGCCGGCTGGTTCGAATGGCCATTGAATATGCCCTTGAACACAAAAAGNNAGAGTATGATGTGCTGGCCATGCCTAACCTGAACGGAGACTACATGTCTGATGCGCTGGCTGCCATGGTGGGGGGACTTGGAATGGCTCCGGGGGCCAATATCGGTGACGGCATTGCACTCTTTGAGGCAACCCATGGAACTGCCCCGAAATATGCTGGAAAAGATAAAGTCAATCCCGGCTCACTGATTCTTTCCGGGGCCATGATGCTTGACTATCTTGGCTGGAAAGCTGCTGGAGACCGTGTCAGGGAAGGATTGGAAAAAGCCGTGGCGCAAAAGCGGGTCACCTATGATCTGGCCCGGCAAATGGAAGGTGCCGTTGAAGTTAAATGTTCGGAGTTTGCTGAAGAAATTGTTCGGCATATTTAACCATGGAACAGTCGATTGAGTTAAAATATGGAAGGAAAAACATCTCCCTCTCTCTTCCGGATCGGACGGACATTTTTCACATCCATGAACCGGATAAAAAAATAACGCCGTCTTTGTTCGCCTCCAGGCTCCGAGATGAACTCGAACGCTTGAATCCGGATCTTTCAGACATTTCCATCGTTGTCGGCGACAAAACCCGGCTGTGCGGTTATCCTGAATATTTGCCGGTGCTNNCAAAGAATGTCTTGAAGCATATGGAATTGTCTATCAAAATGTTCGGTTTGTCCATCACGACTGTATGGATGACAAATGCTTTGTAAATTCAGGAAAAACCTCCCGCGGAACATCGGTGCTGATTCGGCGTGATATTGTCGAAACCGGCTTTTTAATTACCTTCGGCGCCATCTCACACCATTATTTCGCCGGCTACGGGGGCGGCCGAAAGCTGATCTTTCCCGGCCTGGGTCAAAAAGCGTCGATCTATCACAATCACGGATTGTTTTTGGATCGAGAACGACAAACCCTTTCACCATGCTGCCAATCAGGTGTTCTGGATAAAAACCCCCTGGCAGAAGATTTGGCGGAATTTGAAACCTTTTGTCCTGCCGATCTGGCCATCCATGGCATCCTCGATAGCCGGGGACAGGTTTGTGATCTGTTGCCTGGTGTGGGAACCGATCATTTTCGAAACGCCTGTGCCGAGCATGGAAAACATTGTGAAGTTGCCATCGCCAGAGATTATGATCTGGTCATTGCATCCTGCGGCGGGTATCCAAAGGATATCAATTTTATTCAAAGCCACAAAACCATCGAGCATGCTTCCAAATTTGTCGGTAACAACGGCGTGTTGATTATCCTGGCAGAATGCCAGGATGGTGTGGGATCGAAAACTTTTTTGCCCTGGTTTGAAATGGGCAATTGGAAAAATGCGTTCGACAGACTGGCTCAAAATTATGAAGGAAACGGCGGAACAGCGCTTACCATGATGTCCAAATCAGAACGAATCAGAATTTTAATGGTAACCACACTGGGTGATTCTGTCTGCAAAACCATTGGGATTGAAAAAATCTCCATGGATCAGGTAAAATTTTTAGTAAAACAATCCACTGGTTCTGTGGCCGCAATACCCAATGGCGGTATTTTGGTTAGGACTCCAGGATAGCTATCGGATACTACCAAGAAATTTTATAACACTTTATCCTTTTGAAAACATTACCGCTTCAGGTATAATTAAATTTTCGGCTGAAAGAACTCGAACCAAATTGAAAATAGAAAAAAAAGTTCTTCGACTAAACATTAAATATTCTNNGAGCTTTTTAATCCAGACAGGATCATATCTCCTTGACATTCGGATGTTAAGACAATAACAAATTAAGAAAAATTAAATTTTGGAAACGGATCAAAAGGAAGTACTCATGGCAAAACCCAAATTAAAAGCGCATTTAATAAATCCGGAATGGTGCAAGGGTTGCGGTATCTGTGTCCACTTTTGCCCCAAGAATGTCCTGGAACTCAATGATAACGATAAGGTATTTCCAGCTCGGTCTACAGATTGTATCTGTTGCAAGCTCTGTGAACTCCGCTGTCCTGATCTTGCCATCGAAATAGAAATCGAACAGGATGAACAATGAAAAAAGAAAACATTAAATTTATTCAGGGCAATGAGGCGTGTGTGGAAGGTGCTCTCTATGCAGGACTCGATTTTTTTGCCGGTTATCCCATAACGCCTTCAACGGAAATTGCCGAACTTCTATCCTACCGGCTGCCTCAAAAAGGCGGCAAATTTATTCAGATGGAAGACGAAATTGCATCCATGAGCGCCATTATCGGGGCCTCTCTTACGGGTAGTAAAGTCATGACCGCCACCAGCGGTCCCGGCTTTTCCCTGATGCAGGAAGCTTTAGGATATGCCATCATGGCGGAAATTCCCTGTGTGATTGTCAACGTTCAACGCGGGGGGCCTTCCACCGGAATTCCGACCCATGTGAGCCAGGGAGATGTGAACCAGGCTCGCTGGGGAACCCACGGTGATCATGCCATTGTTACGATTACGGCTTCCAACCATCAGGATGTGTTTGAAACCACCGTGGAAGCGTTCAACATATCAGAAACCTACCGGACACCGGTGATCTTGCTGTACGACGAGGTCGTGGGGCACATGCGGGAGCGGCTTATTGTGCCTAAAAAAGGAGAGATTCCCCTGGCAAAAAGACTCCGGACATCGGTGAAAGAAGGCGTGGATTATCATCCCTATCTGCCGAGGGAGGACGGACGCCTTCCCATGTCCGATTTCGGTGGCGTTCATCGATATAACGTCACCGGACTGTTTCATGACATGTGGGGATTTCCTTCGGATAATCCCAAAATCGTCCATGGTCTTCTTCGGCATCTGGTAGATAAGATTCAAAACAATGTCAATCAAATTGCCCGTTACAAAGAGTATTACTTAAAAGATGCCGAGATCATCCTGATTTCATACGGATCCTCAGCTCGATCGGCCAATCATGTCGTGGTCAGCCGAAGGCCCCGAGGCGAAAAACTGGGACTTTTAGAACTTCAGACCTTATGGCCGTTCCCCTATGATCTTGTTCGGGAAAAGTGTGCCAAAGCGAAATATATCGTGGTAGTGGAAATGAACATGGGCCAGATCATGCACGAGGTCCGAAGAGCTGTGGGCCAGCCCGAGAAGGTCTTTCTTGCCAATCGTATTGACGGCGTTTTTATCACACCCACAGATATCCGAAATATTCTGCGGCTGATCCAGGGAAAGGGAGTGTAATTTATGGCAATAAAGGATTATATCAGGGAAAGGTTCTTTCCGCATATCTGGTGCCCGGGGTGCGGACATGGAACCGTAATGAACAGTCTTTTAAGGGCCCTGGATTCACTTGGAATGAGTAAAAATGAAATCGTCATGGTCTCGGGCATCGGATGTTCATCCCGCATTTCAGGATATGTTGATTTCCACACACTCCATACCCTTCACGGTCGTGCGCTGGCGTTTGCCACCGGCGTCAAGCTAAGTCTTCCCGAGTTGAACCTCATCGTCCCCATGGGAGACGGCGACGCTTTGGCCATCGGTGGAAATCACTTCATTCATGCTGCCCGGCGAAATATCGATTTAACCGCCATCGTCATGAACAATCGCATTTATGGGATGACCGGCGGGCAGTATTCTCCCCTTTCCGGGTACGGAACTTTGGCCACCACAGCGCCCTTTACCAACATCGACCATTCATTTGACACCGTTAAACTGGCAATGGCTGCAGGGGCTACTTTTGTTGCCCGAAGCACTACCTACCATGTTCAACAGCTGACAAAGATTCTAAAACAGGCCATTTTGCATGAAGGATTTTCAGTGGTTGAAGTCCTGACTCAGTGCCCCACCTATTTTGGAAGAAAGAAC
>DNGT01000064.1 GCA_003486165.1 Desulfobacteraceae bacterium | reverse complement strand
CCATTAAAGCGATCATTTCCTCATACTCAAGTTTGGTGAATAACTTCTGCACTTCTATATTTTGTGCATTGCATTCACAAAGGGCTGAATGGAAGGCCAATCCTTCCTCTTTGGATGGCTTGATAATTCGCCACTCAAATATTTTACATGTTATTGCCTGTAACGGTAGGCCCGCTTCTATAAAAAGTTTGGCTGACACCTTGTATTCTTCGGCGGCATTTATTGATTTATCTTCTAATAGCCGGTCTGCATAGACTCTATGGAGTCGCGGGTTATTTGGAAAGGCTTTGAGCAGGTCTTTGAATTCTTCACCAGAATCGATGGTAATAGAACCATCGATGATGCGGTTGATAACACTGTCCTGGCTATCAATCCGGTCGTTCATTATCCACCTTCCAGTTGGTGCTTAATACCTAAAAACTGCATGAAAATTTTTGAAAAGGATAATATAAACAATATTTATAAAGAGATAGATCCGATTTCGAGGTAGATCCGGACACACGTTATGGTTGTGTATCGACTTTTACGAATTTTTCAAAATTATTCACCCTTCGGGATCACCGCTTTCACCGCACTTGCTNNTAAAACTTTTTGTCCTTTAAGCAGCTCAATAACTGCGTCGATGCGATGGCTCATAATCCTGTTTTTTTGATCCGAAAGGCGTAAAATACCATATAATAATTTTAATTTCGCATCGAATTTCAACAAAATATCGCCATATTGAGCAAGATTTTCACTTATTGACGATATCTGCTTTTGTACATCTTCGGAAGCCAGAGGTTCTGGTGCGGCAGACTGCTTTTTTCTGAACGCCTTTATCATGTCTTCAAGATCATCTTTTTCAGCGTCCGACAGGCCGACGGTGATTTCTTCCAGAACTTTTTCAGTCATGTTATCCTCTAAATTCAAGATTCATCATATTCTTTAAATGCGTTTTTTAATTGAGCGTCTATGGTCTCAATACTTTCATCAGACGTTTTTATAAACTCCATAATTTCAAAAAGATGCCCATAATCGATGGCGTGTTTTTTCTTCAATAGCGTGAAAATCATCAATACAACAATAACAGTTGTTAGGACGTTCAATACGGCCAGCAGATATATCTGTGTCATGGCGCTTCCGCTATCTGAAGAGGGTGATCCAAGGTGTTTCTCGGGCATTTGATTTGCCACTTTGCTAGAAAAAACTTTTTCAGAAGGTTGCGTTTCTTTCAATTCAGATTTTTCCACGCCCGAGGGTGTTATGGGTTGGCTGCCATCCTCTTTCTCCAAAACTATTTGAGGAGCATTTTTCAGCTCTTTTTCCCCAGGGGTTNNGGGCCTGTCTTGAATAATGTGAGACGCGGAAGGGTTGTAGAACTGTCAAGAAAAATCACGGAAAAATTTCCCTTTCCTTTAATCTCAGGGTTTTCGAATAGAACGTTGTCTTGGAATTCGAACACAATCCGAGTGAATTTTTCATGTTTACCGGTTCTCACATCTTTTAAACTGGCAGCCTGAGCCCATACAGGTTGGGATAACGTGAAAACGACCGCAGCGATCAGCATTAATCTTAATTTCATTTTTCTTATCATATAGGCGAAATCTTTTATCTGAACTTTTTTCCCCAACTTTGTTGTATAATTCAAGTTTAATTTCATATAATTATAGATTATGACGGATGGTCTGTCAAATTAAATAAACTTCAATTAAGCGTAAACAAAATACTGATTCAGCTCAATTGAGGTAAAAATATGTGAGGGCCATTATAAAAAACTTAAAGCAAGACACTTTCTTTCATGGCAAGCTTAAATTTTAAGAGCTGTTTTTTGTAGTAGTCTCGATTTTTTGTTGTTATCTCAAGGGCCCGATGCTCTACATTAACGGCCTGCTCAAACATGCCGTTAACGTAGTAACTCTCTGCGAGCGTGTCGAGAATATGAGGAGATTCTTCGAGTTGAGCAGCCCTTTTGGCAAGTTCCAGCGCTTTTTTCGGATTACGAAAGCTCTCGATTTCACATGTTGCATAGAGCCATGCAAGGTTGTTTAACGCATGGGGGTTGTAAAAATCGATGCTGAGCGATTGTTCATAAGCCTTGATTGTTTCAGGATAGTTATGGTTGCTGTAGTAAAGGTCTCCCAGCGTGCTGTAAAGCAATGGATTGTCAGGAGTCTTTTCAAGCTCTCTTTGAATGATCTTTACAAAAAAATGTTTGTTGATCTTCTTGCTGGTTTCGCCAAAATTTAGATTGTATCCCACACCACAGAACAGGAATATTCCTGCCAGATAAACGGCGATACTTTTCTTTATTTTGTTTTCATGGCGTGTAATCCATATCTTGTCTGACTCGCATTTTTTTAAATATTCGATCCGTTTTGTAATACTGAAATGATGCCAGTTGGGTCTATCCGGGTGTTCTCCGCTGGTTGCAGCAATTTTTTCAAATGTCGAAATCAGCGGTTTGGCACTATGGAAAAGGGCGTAAACATACGTATCTGCCTGACGCTCGAAATTACGCATAAAATAACCGAAAATAAAGCGAAAGTAGATTAGAAAAACGATGATAATGACCAAACTGAAAATCGATGTGGTTACTGCAGTTTGATCAAGGCCGGTGCTGTTTATCAACTTGTATATAGTTTCCGAGAAGACAATTGAATAAATCAGCAGGTTAAAGGTGGCGTATGAGATGATCATATAGCCGACAAAAAATAACAGATAAAAGAGAAGATGCTTTTTTTTGATGTGCCCAATTTCATGGGCAATGACCGCATCAATCTCTTCGGGTTCAAGCATTTGAAGAAGACCTTGAGTAACAAGGATGTAGCGGAATTTCTTAATCAATCCCATCACGGCGGCGGTGATCATTTTCCCGCCGAAAATAGGCCAGTAAAGAATGTTGGCATATTCCAATCCGGCTTTNNAAAATAAGTTATTTCTCCTTCAGTGGTGGAAAGAAAGCGTTTGGGTAGGTCAAATGGCAGTGCATTGATGATATCTGCTATTCCTGACAGCAGAAGCCAGGGTAACAGTATTGGAACAGAGAACGAAATCTGAGACAGAATATAAGTTTTTCTCTGCAGATCGGACGGATAAAGGCGACGGTAAGGATTGTAGGCACATGCCCATACGATTGCCAGATAACCTGTAAAGAGCATGAGAAACAGTAACGCCTGAAACGTAGGAATGATGTTTAAAAACGGTATGTTTGTCAGAAAGGATGTAAGATTTAGGCCATAAATATCAATTGAAAAAAGTAAGATCGCCAATATGGATTGGCGGGTTAACGTAGACCTGAATTTGTGGTCGTGGTGGAATGGACGCTGCTTTAAAATCTGTTTTTCAACCCTGTTAAACTGTATCCAGGTGATTGTTGCAAAAATAACAACCAGACATACAAAAAAAAGTAGCGTTTCAGCGGCCGTAAAGTTTGTATTTTCTGTAGGCTGGTACGTGCTGTAGATGAGAAGCACGACAATAAAATATATAAAATTGCTAAACATAATTTTTCGTAATTACTGGATTCCCGTTCCTCGAATAGGTCGAGGACAAGCTTCATGAGAATGAGAAAATAATTATATAAACTTGGTTTAGTTAATATTTGGACTAATGGCCAGTGTCCATTTAGAAATACGAATTTTTGTTCAAGATCAAGGAATGCGAAAAATTTAACCACAGGTATATGGCTGATATTCAGAGGATTAAATCTTGAGCATGACACCGAGCTTGAGCGAAAAGACCATTTATGAATAGACACTATTTGTAATATCGCTCTTTTTCACTATAGATGCAACCACAGTACTGTTGGCGGTACATCCCCAGGCGTTTTGACGTTTCAACACCCTCCTTCCATCCGACCCGAAAATCGTTGTAATAGAACATTATACCGACAGATTCCCCCACAGCTTCACCAATGGATTTGATCTCATCATGTTTCTGGAATTTGCTGTATAACAGTGTGGTGCTGAAACAGTCAAACTTTCCGCGTTTTGCCATCAGGGCCGTGGACCGGAGTCGCTCATGATAGCAAAAAACGCAGCGATTCGATTCTCTGAACGCCGCATTCCGGATAAAACCTTCCAGATCATAACCTTCCTGGTAAATGACGTTGAGATCAATGGACGTCGCATAAGAGTCGAGGGTTTCCTGCCTTTTGATGCATTCTGTGTAAGGATGAATATTGTTTCGGTAGAAAAAACCCAAAATATCAAATCCTTCATCTCGAAGTATTCTTGTTGGGTATATACTGCATGGTGCGCAACAGATGTGAAGAAGGATCTTCATCTTCTTTCTCCAAAAATTGCCGTTCCGATCCGCACAAAGGTTGCCCCTTCTTCAATAGCGACTTCAAAATCACCGGTCATCCCCATGGAGAGTTCATTCAGGACAACACCCGGAAAGGCTGTTTGACTCTGATCTCTGAGATTTCGAAGGGCTATAAAATATGGCCGCGACTTTTCAGGATTGTTGAAAAAAGGGGGTATTGCCATGAGTCCTTTTACGGATAAATTTTCAAAAAGAACAATGTCTTTGATCAGATTTGCCGCATTTTGTATGTCTGATCCTGATTTTGATGGTTCTTTGCTGATATTGACCTGTATGAGTATGTCTTGAATTTTGTTAATTTTATTTGCCTGATTGTTCAGTTCGCGGGCCAGTTTGATTGTATCCACGGAATGAATTAAATCAAAAAGCCTGACTGCGTATTTGGCCTTGTTGGACTGTAGATGTCCGATAAAATGCCATGACACCGGGTATGTGCCCAGAACATTGAACTTGTTCCGAGCTTCCTGAACATAACTTTCACCTAAAATGGTAACACCTGCCTCGATGGCCTCCCTGACTCTGTCTGCCGGAATGGTTTTACTGACTGCAACCAGATTGATGTCTTCAGGGTTGCGACTGCATTTTAAGGCCGCTTTGCTGATGCGATCCTTCACATTTTCCAGTCTTTTTTTCAAATCCATTGAAGTTAACATAAGCCCGAATTATTAAATTACAATAATCCAAATAATTATTAAGCTGAAAGCGCATTCCTCAAGTATGGTTCATTTTAGGCACTTTAAACTTTAAACTTTTGGACTCCAATATATTCGGGCTGGTGCCTCTATAAAAATACGTCATTGAATTTATGAATTAGGGCACTTAGCAATATCAATAACGCCCTCCTTGATTAAAAATTCTATGACTTCGCAAACCGGAAGCCCCACAACATTTGTATAGGAGCCATTGATGCTTTTCACCAGAAAGGTCCCGAGCCCTTGTATGGCATATGAACCCGCCTTGTCAAACGGCTCTTTGGTATGGACATACCACTCTATCTCTTCATGGGTAAGATTTTTAAAAAGAACGTCTGTTTTAATGGTTTCAGAGAACATTCTATTTTTGGCTTTACAACAGATGGCATATCCGGTTAGGACTTGATGAATTTGCCCGCTGAGTTGTTTTAACATGGTTCGGGCGTCATCCCTTGATCCCGGCTTTCCAAGTATTTCCCCGTTTTTAAGGACAATGGTGTCCGCTCCGATCACCCATTTTTCAGGATACTTTTTGGAAATGTCATCGGCTTTTGCTTCAGATAATATTCTGACATAGGTTTCCGGTGATGATACAGGTATTTTCGTTTCGTCAATGCTGCTCGGAATTACTGAAAAATTTAGGCCTGCCTGTTCCAGTAAATATCTGCGCCGTGGAGACTTTGAAGCAAGGATCAATAGGGGTTCTTTATTTGAAATTATCATATCGTATGATGTGTTTGAGTGATGGGGATGTTTTTTTGTAATGTTTGAGTTTTGCATCTGAATATGGCGATAGAGCCTTTGGGGTAGCAGGGCGATGTATTAAGGTTGTGCTTTATTAACGCTGCTGAGACGCCAGGTTTCGGTAAAAATAACGTGTGCTTAACTTTTGAATGTCTTCTCCATCGATGGGTGAACTCATCATTTATAAGGGTCAACCATTTTTTGATAACTGGTATAATAAATATCCGTTAATGTTAAAAAAGCCGTTGTAATCAATGGACCGTAAATAATACCGAGGATACCGAAGATTTTTAATCCGCCAATAATTGAGAAAAAGACGAGAAGGGTATGCATTTTAACACGATGTCCCACCAGCTTAGGCTTTAACAGGTATTCCACACCACCCGAGAGGATGATATAAAAAACAACGAAAAATATGCTTGCAACAATCCGGCCTTTAAAAAAAAGATAAATCGCTGCGGGGATAAATACCACCCCGATGCCGATGATGGGAAGAAACGCCAAAAGGCCCATAATTACACCCCATAAGAATGATGATTTCAATCCGAAGAGGTAAAAAACAATCCCGCCCGCTACTCCCTGAATCAAGCCTCCCAGTCCATTGCCGACTAGAATCGCACCCGACATATCCTTAAACTTCTGAATGAGTTTTTCGTCCTGTTCCTTAGGCAGCGGGGAAAGGTCGATAATGAATGAAATCAGCTTGTCGCCATCCATTAAAAGATAATAGATGATCAGAAGCATAAAAAAGAAATATACGAAAAATTTGAGTATATTCGAAGCAACGGAGCTTGCCTGCTGATACAGGAAAAAACCGACCACCTTGCCCAGTTCAGATATACCTTTGTTGAGTTCTTCTCCGGTAATTTCTATATTAAAAGTTGAAAGGATAAGGTTTATTTTGTCCAAAATCTTGCTGGTTTCAAGAATTTGTTTGATCTGATCGCTGATGACCGCTTCCTTCCCCATGAGATAGAGGCCATATGCCTCTTTTGACAAGATGCCCACAAAAAAGACCGTTGGGATAAAAAGTATAAGGAATATTAAAGCACAGGTCAAAAGAGAGGAAAAAAGAGGACTTGTTTTACGGTTTAACAACACGTAAACCGGGTTGAAAATACTGGTCACAACGGCAGCAAGAATAATAACGGAGATAAAGGGCCACAAGAGACGGCCGAGCAAGAAAGCTGAGACAAGAAAAAGCGCCAGAAAAAACCATAAAATAATATTGCCGGAGGTTCTGTCTTGCATCGCAACTCCAATTCAATACAAACCCAAATTGAGCGATTTTCAAATTCCCGCAGATACAAGGGAAATGTCGTTCCGTTATCGTCGGCTATGCGGGACGGCATTTGACACCGTAGATGCGGTGAAATTGGAAATCCCGAAGGGTTTTAAATTTTGGAAATTCAAATCAACAGAATTCCTTTAAAAAAAATGTAAATTTATTCATTACTAAATTTAAAACGCTCAGCTTGGGGCAAAGTGTTCCTTTCATTGCGCATGGCGGTTGCCCATGCCAGGCCAAGCTTGATAAAAGCGTTATGGGTTAAATGTATCCGATATTTTTTTTCGTTTCATCCAAACGGGAATGTCGAGACGGTTATCAGGGAAGATACCGTGTGAAATTTAGAAACGGATCATTTCTATTCGCTGATCTATTTGCTGGCAAATCCGCCCGCAAAAAGTAAAAGAATAATTTCATAAGCAAATACAGAAACATAATTGCCAAATAACGCATAAACAATGCCGCCGCCGATGACCGCCGGCACGCCAAATACCACCAAAGTACCCAGTCTTCTACTGATGTTCATCGTTACCCAATCTCCTTTAAACATTTATAAATATCAGAAGCAAAGCCTTAACTTGTATACATCACGCCGGTCAAAGCTTCAAGTTGAGCTTGCGAAATCCTGCTTTCTATATTAAACTTTCAACAATTTATGACCTAAATTGAACGATTGTAGAGCTTGCCGGAGATGCAAGGCAT
>DNGT01000300.1 GCA_003486165.1 Desulfobacteraceae bacterium | reverse complement strand
GAGAAGATTTTGTTTATTAGATTTTGTACCAGTCCCAGAATTCTGGCTGGCGTCGGGTTTGAAAGGGTTCTGGATGCAGCTTCAACCGCATCTGCCAGCATGACCAGACCGGCTTCTCTGGTCTGAGGTTTTGGTCCGGGATATCTGAAATCGTCGATATTTACGGCATTTTCACCTCTTAGCTGTTTTGCTTTATCGTAAAAATAGCTGATAAGGCTTGTGCCGTGGGATTGTCTGATGGTTTCAATGATGGTATGCCCCAGTTTGTTTTGCTTGGCTATCTCAACGCCGTCCTTAATGTGAGCGATGAGGATAAGACTTGACATGGAAGGTGCAAGTTTGTCGTGTCTATTTACGCCATTGGCCTGGTTTTCAATAAAATATAATGGTTTTTTGATCTTGCCGATATCGTGAAAATAACCACAAACCTTTGCAAGCGAAGGATTGGCGCCGATTTCAGCTGCCGCTGCTTCAACCATGGTTCCGACAATGACCGAATGATGATACGTTCCCGGAGCTTCCAGCATAAGTCTTCGAAGAATCGGTTGATCGAGGTTTGCAAGTTCNNTATAAACGTCGATAACCGTAGCGAGGATAACATTCAACAAGCCGAGTTTTAACCCGGCCTTTATAAAGACTTTGCGCTCCCGACAATTCTGCATCCAGTATGCCGCCATCAGGCTGTTAAGGAGAAAGTAGATGAAAATATCGAATCTATTTTTAAATATAATCGCTGTGCCGATTGCAATTAACATAGCAATGGGGATAGCCAATTCAATGCCTAAAAACAGACATGTGGTCATGGCACCTGCGGCAAGGGGAATGCCGTAAGAGACTGAATCGGCGGATATTGAAAAGGGTGTATAATGGGACGCGGAATCGGCTAAAGATCCCGATATACTGGAGATGAAGAAAAAAGTGATAAGCACACTGGCCAAAAAGAGCAGGTTCTTGGTATTGTTGAGATTGGGGCGATTGTGAATGCAAAGGGCATAAATGGTCATGAGAATGCATAGGATGAAAAGCGCCGAACCTATGCAGTTTGTTAAAACTTTCTCATTCTTTACGCCTTCTTGATAGATCTTGAGTTTTAGAAGCTGGTCTTTGGTTACCCGCTCTCCCTCGCGCAAAAGCATCTCACCTGCTTTTATTTTATAAAATATCGGTTTAACTTCCGAATAGGCCCCTTTTTTTCGTTCTTCGGTTTCACTTCTGTTTAGCGTTATATTGGGTTGAATCAGTCTCTGAGCGAAATCAACGATCAAATTTCGAAGATCGGCAGTCTTGTTTTGAAGAAGAGGATTTCCGATTATTTTGACCATGATTTTTGCCTGATCAAGACCGTAAAAGTGCTTTAAATCATAAACAAGCATTTCATTTTTTGTTTTGATATCGCTTAAAATTATGCCTCTATCGGNNTGGAAATAAGATTTGAAATATCACTGGAGAAGGCTTCCAGTTCTAAGACTTTATAATCCGCGTCGCTGACTGAAATACCGATTTTTCCCTCAAAGTCGGTCTTTTTTTGCCAGATAAGGTTATGTAAGGTTAATTTTTGTTCTTCATTTTCGGATGAGGATGTTTCCGATTTTTTAAGGCTATCAATGCTTTTTATCGTTTCAATCGTTGCACGAAGATCATCAAAGGCTTTTTTTATTCTCTGGTTGGTTTTTTTGGAAATGTTTACATCATGATCGTAGACGGTCAATACATTTTCTACGGCCTGTTTTCGGCTGGCTTCTGTGGCATCTTTGTCTTCAATTAAAAAATTTTTAACAGCCTTAATATCTCTTGTGACAACATCTCCTAATTTGTAGGAATATTTTTTAATAACAAGATTTGGATACAGCAAAATTGTAAAAATTATTGTAACAGCGATTAAAAGTGCCCATCGGACACGATCACTGTTTTCAATGAGTCTATTTAAAGACATTTGAGTGTTTACAAGGTTCATTTCGGTGTGGTGTTATTTCTTTTTTTTGGCATCCAGATCTTCATATGCTTTTATAATTTTTTGGACCAATCCATGCCTTACGACATCTTGTTTTGAAAAAAAAATGAATTTTATTCCTTCTATTCCTTGCAGTATGTCCTTGGCTTCAATGAGGCCGGAAAGTTTTTCCACAGGAAGATCAATCTGAGTAATGTCACCGGTGATAACTGCTTTTGAGCTGAATCCTATCCTTGTCAGAAACATCTTCATCTGTTCAGACGTTGTATTTTGAGCTTCATCTAAAATTACAAAAGAATCATTTAATGTTCGTCCGCGCATGAAAGCCAAAGGTGCAACTTCGATAACGCCTTGCTCTATCAGGTTGGATACCTTTTCAAACTGCATCATATCATGGAGCGCGTCGTAAAGCGGTCGGAGATAGGGGTCTATTTTTTGGGCCAGATCTCCGGGCAAAAATCCCAGCGCTTCACCGGCCTCCACAGCGGGCCTTGTAAGTATGATGCGATTCACCTTTCCCTTTGAAAATGCTGCAACCGCCATGGCCATGGCAAGATACGTTTTCCCTGTTCCTGCCGGTCCAATTCCGAAAACCATGTCAGAACTTCGGATGGCATCTATGTATTCCTTTTGAGTTTGGCTTTTGGGTATTACAGGGCGTTTTTTGGAAGTGATGTAAACCGTATCCAGGAAAATATCTTTAAGTTTAATGCGGTCGTCACCGCTCAAAATTCTGACTGCATATTCGACATCATTAGGGTAGATTGGAAAACCATCTTTTAGCAGGCCGTAAAGTTGTTTGAGTATCTTTTTCGCCAGATTTTGAGCAATTTTGTCTCCCTGGATGAATATCGTATTACCTCTTGCATGAATGGAGACATCTGTTAATTCTGCAATTTTTTTAAGGTTGTTGTCATACTCGCCGAAAAGCTGACTTGCCAGATTAATATCTGAGAAAATTAATCTGGTTTTATTATTTTCGGAAATTACTTCCATGTTTCAGGGTTGAGCAGATGCTCTGTTTAATTTTAAGGTTTCGCAAAGATCTCTATGAAATATGTATTATTGACGAATTCAAAAAAAGTCAAATCTATAATTTAATGCACATAAGAAAAAGAAGCCTAAGCCGAGTGTTTCAAATTTTAAAAGGGGATAAAA
>DNGT01000375.1 GCA_003486165.1 Desulfobacteraceae bacterium | reverse complement strand
ATTGTCTATAGTTGTTTCACCATGGGAATTGATTCAAGATAGAGAACAGATGTCAAATGAGAATATATATTAAATCCAATATTATAGGGAAGCTTATATGTCAAATGATAAATTATTTACTATTTCAAATATTTACATGTCACATCATGGTATTGATCGGTGCAATGTATTGATAGAAAGAAAAGGATGTGGTTGATTACATGTATCTTGCGCCAATACCTCAGTACCGATTTTATTACAGATATCGTCAAAAACAGGCTAAACAAATCGCTTTTTCTAATCCAGGTAAATGCTACCTTTTCCCTCCCCCTCTTTACATCAAGGATCAAGGGTTGATTCCAATCACTTTCCCTGTCCATTTGCCAATACCCGTCTCCAATATCCCCTAAACTTATAATTTAAAGGGCGTCCCGCAAGTTCCACGCAAAATATTATAGTTTTGCTCATAATCTCAGTATGTTGCTGTAATTCGACACTCATTTCAAGGTTTGACCCACTCCCGACACAAAATAAAGTGCGGAATATCGTCACTATTCCGCACTTTTCATTACCAGCCGCCGCTAGGGTTTGGGTTGCATACGGCGATGCATAAGGCTTTCTTTTTGGTTATATTTTGGACAAAATTTCGCGATTTCTGGCGAAGCGCTTCTGATCCGCCTTAAGATTGGCCTTGTTGGGACGCTTTTTTCTCTTACGAATCGATCTTATCTTGAATGTTTTGGACGTCATTAAATGTTACCTCCTTTGCGATCAATGAAACACCGGTTGATTGTCAATCCCGCCATTCCCGTTAAAACTAAACATAACCAATTGTTTTTAAATGATCTATAAAAAAATTCTCATCCGTTTCCATGTAATGTTCGGGAAAGCGACTTATCACTTAAATATCATACCTGAAGAAGGGACACAATTGGTATTTAATGGGCGTTCTTAACAAGGAAGGTTCGATGAAGTTTTAGGTCATTAATCAAGCGATATATGTTTTATCTAAAAAGGTGAATATTGAATTAAAATGGGATGAGGAATGGATGTTAATGATCTTTAGTGGTGCGGACCTATATTCAAAAATGAGCAAGATCGTGCCTTAATTGCAAGTTCTTAGAAATTGAAGATTCCCAACCGAAATCGAAGCCGCTCTGTTCGCCGGCATCTTTCATCTGGAAGAAATGTTTATCCAGACGGTAAAATCATACCTAAAAGATAAGGTTGAAAATCGGACTTAGGAAAAAGCACAATATGTTGAACTACTTTTCCCTTGACATACAAGATACATTCTCATAGGGAGATGATAAGTTTCAAAAAATATTAAGCAACATACTGGTTAAAAGGAATCTCAAAGGTATGGAATCAGAAAAGAGGCGGACCGACTTACCTGTATTGCTGCTGCACAACATCGACGCATCTTGGGGAACGGAGGAAATATCTTCTGCCGTAGAGGCGGTCAGCAAAATGAAGTCCGCTTTGATGCAGGAAGGCCATCCGGTAGTCGATGTTCCGTTGCAAAGTACAAATCTGGCTGGAATTTTGAAAAGGTTCCAACCGGAAGACCACATCGTCTTAAACTGGTGCGAAGAACTGCCCGGTGTTCCTAGAAGCGACGCAACGGTCGCCCGGCTGTTGGAAAAGATGAAATTCTCCTATACCGGATCAACCCCGGAGGTTTTATCGTTCAGCTGGAACAAGGCCGCAGTAAAAACCCTTTTGGATGAAAAACATATTGCCACACCCTGCTGGCAGATAATCTCAGGCCTGCAGTCGCCGGAGTGGGATTATTTCCCCGCCATCGTTAAACCGGCCTTCGAGCATTGCAGTAACGGAATCACCACTGACGCCGTCGTAATGAATACCGCTGAACTCAAGGAACGAGTCGCCTTCGTACAGGACAAGTTCCAACAGCCGGCCCTGGTTGAAGACTTTATCGACGGTCGTGAATTTCACGTTACGATTTGGGGCAATGGATCCATAGAGATGCTTCCGCCGGCAGAAATGGATTTTAGCGCCTTCAACAACCTTAAAGACCGTCTTTGCACGTTTGACTCCAAGTTTACCCCGGGCTCTCTGCATTACGAAAAAATAGAGATACGCATTCCGGCCGCACTGGATGACCATGAAAATCTCAAGTTAAAGCAAATATCCATGCAAGCATATCAGAATATGGGGTGCCGGGATTATGCCCGCATCGACCTGCGTCTCCGAGACGGCATCTTTTACGTGCTGGACATAAATCCCAACGCGGATATCAGCCCGGACACCAGTCTGGCATATGCTGCCGAAGCAGCCGGATTGACCTACGGCATTCTGTGCAGCCGGTTAGTGAACTTCGCTGCACAGCGCCACCCGATTTACGGCTGCCGGGAAAACTGAGCACATTGCCGCTCCAAGAAAGGTGCTGAGTGAGAGAAAGATGAAACCTTATTTACAAGGTGCATTGGATGGCTTATGCGCTGTATACACCATTGTTAACGCAGCACGGATCATTTGCGATATCGACGAACAAGAATCCAGGGAACTCTTCCGGCAAATCCTGGCCTACCTGGAAAAAACCAAGGACCTGAGTCGAGTTTTAATCGAAGGTGTCGACCTGATAACCATCGGAGGAATTTT
>DNGT01000077.1 GCA_003486165.1 Desulfobacteraceae bacterium | reverse complement strand
GTGTCCGGGGTTCAATTCCCTGCATCGCCACCACAGAAAATAAAAAGCCATGACTTATACAGGTTATGGCTTTTTCATTTTCTCAGGGAGCGGACAGGGTGTAAATGTGTGGTGGCCCATTATCCATCTATTTGATCTGTGTCGGTTATATGCGTGCTTTGTTTTGCGGAAAGAAGGTCGGTTATGGAAACCAGTTCAAAAAAAGGCCCCTGTTTATTAAGCTCTTGTTTGAAATCATAAAGGGCTGTCAGGGTGGAAAGATAAGGGTGTCCGATGCCGATGGCTGCCCCATGGTTTATGGCATATTGCTTTAAATGTCTGATTTGCCGGCGGACAGAGCGAATATCGGGAGAAGTGTCCAAAAAGACGTTTCTAGGTGCGGTCCTCATGTTCAACCGTCTGGCCATTTTGTAAGCCTGTGAATGACTGCTCGTCAAACTGTCCACAAAAAAAAGATCCTTCTGTTTGATGATCTTCAATGCCTCCACGACTTTGTCGGGGCAGGATGTAAACCTGGAGCCCATGTGGTTATTCACACCCGTTGCCTGGGGTATTTGTGAGATGTTTTCTTCGATGATTTCTTCAATTTCTGTGTCCCTATTGGAAATGTAGAGGGCCCCTGGTCCAGGATCGACTTCATGGCCGTAAGGTTCCATGGGCTGGTGGAGCATGATTTCCTGCCCTTGTTGATATATTTCCTCGGCGAGAAGATCGGAGTACTGTAATTTGGGGAGTATTGAAAATGTCATTGGCATCTTCAAGTCCAAAAACGCTTGGGCTCGGGAAATGCTGCTCCCAATATCGTCAATGATAAAGGCGATTCTGGGAGCAAATTCAGATAAGGGCAATTTTTGTAAAGGGGGGGTGTTAATTGGAAAGACGCGCCTTTGTCCTGCTTTTGCATTTGAAAAAAGATTCAGTCCAAACAGGGCGCCGGAAAGGTACGCAACGCCTTTTAACAGGAAAAGTCTTCGATGGCACTGTTGTTTTTTCTGTTCCTGATTCTTTTCCGTCATCTTATGGAGGACATACAACCTATTGATATATACGTCAAGTAAAAACACTATATATTGCGAAATAAGAAAAGAAAAAAATAATAACTTATCCATGGGGAATAGGTGGGCACTCCCCGGTAGCTCAACAATTTGAAATAACTTGACATCGAAAATGATTATCAGTATTGGAAATATACAGGCGAGCATTAATCATCACTGGAATCTGTTTCCACGGTATTAAGAGGAAACAAATGCCGTCTGTTTCTGCCAGTTTTGTAAAAACTGGGCCCCTCTGACATTTATCATTGGGGCTTTATGTTTTTTATTGTTTTCCAGCTTGAAAATATTGTGGGTTGTAATATAATTATAGATTATAATTTAGGTTGAGCATTTCAAATTTTAAAATGGGATAAACATATTTTATTTTAAGTGAATTAATTTCATTTATATTTTTTAAATTTGAAACGCTCAACTTAAGTGTTAATAAAAAAGACTATTANNGAATTTTAAAGGCTCAAAAACAAGGCGAATTTGAAAACCTTGATGGATCGGGCAAGCCTTTGAAATTTAACGAGAGTTGGTCTATTCCCGAAGAGTTGCGTCTGGCCTATAAAATCCTTAAAAATGCAGACTGTCTCCCACCGGAAATTGAATTAAAAAAGGAGATTAGACAGACAGAAGACCTTCTGGCCGGCATGCAAGAGACATCTGAAAAATACCGTATATTGAAAAAGTTAAACTTTTTAATCATGAAGTTAAATACAATTCGAGACACATCCATTATGTTTGAAATGCCCCAACATTATATGGAAAAACTGGTGGGGCATATTGAAAAATCTAAAACTCAAAATAAGTGTTTCAAATAATGACATGCTTGTAAAAAATAAATCTTTTAATTCATATCTGAAGTTCTTTTGAAATCGATTGGTTTCAGAGGATTAAACTATAACTTTTAATTAAATATACACGTTATGGCGTTACCTAAAAAAGAAAAAGAGAGCCAGCATTTTAAAAGCGTCCTGATGGCCTATTTCATTCTTGTGCTTCATGTTGTTTTGGTTGCAGGTTTGGTCCTGATGGTGATCTTTTTCCGTGGCCTTATAAATTATATGATTTGGATTTTTTTGGGCGGCTTAATCGCCATTATTGCTTCAGGCTATCATTTTTACAAACGCATGAAAATGGAAGGAAAAACCCTTCGGGAAATACTTAACACATATCGGTACAGCGGAAGAAGCGTTGAAGTCAGTTTTCTTGGAGGACTTGCATCATTAAAAATCGGCGGCGAACATCAAAACCCACCTGCCCTGAATAGTCACTCATCACGCCGTCTCAAACAACTCGAAGACCCTGAATCTATGCGCCATAAAGAGTTTTCAGAACTTGTCCGACTGCTTGAGAACAACCTTATTACCCTTGAAGAATATAACAAATTCAAGGAACAGATTTTTAAATCCTGACCCGGAAATGCCTTAAGCATAGTTTATTAACCCATCCATCTCAGCATTTTTTTAACGGAAAGGAAACCTCATGAAAAAACTAACCATTGCCCTTTTATCCGGGGGGATATCCTCCGAGCGTGAAGTTTCTATCTCAAGTGGAGATCAGGTTTATGAAGCTCTAGACCACAATAAGTACAATATCATTCGATATGATCCAAAAAGCGACCTTTCACAACTGGTCATGGACGCACCCAAAATAGATGCCGCATTGATAATTCTCCACGGCCCCTTTGGCGAGGACGGTACTGTTCAGGGATTGCTCGATCTTCTTGACATTCCTTATCAGGGATCAGGGGTACTCGGAAGTGCGCTTGGCATGAACAAGCTGGCATCCAAACACCTTTACGAAAAATCCGGCCTGTTGGTTCCTCCTTACGTTGTGATTGGACAAAACGATGCTTTAGATGCGGATGAATATGCCAAGAGACTGGGCCTGCCCCTGGTTGTCAAGCCGGTTGGCAGTGGATCGAGTGTTGGCATATCTATCGTAAAATCAAAAGATTCGTTGAAAGAAGCGGTGGATAAAGCATTTGAACAGGATTCTATGGTGTTGATAGAGGCGTATATTGACGGTATCGAACTCACCGGCGGCGTTATTGGTAATAATCCGGTTGAGGCATTGCCCATTATTGAAATTATCCCCAGCGAGTCCTACGATTTTTTTGATTACGAAGCCAAATATACATCCGGTGCTACAAATGAGATTTGTCCGGCCCGAATAAATGACGTGATGACTAAAAAAGCACAGGAAATTGCCAAAACAGCACATAAGGCGCTTTTCTGTAGAGGATACAGCCGGACGGATATGATTCTTAAAGATCAGGATATGTATGTCCTTGAGACCAACACCATCCCCGGCATGACGGCCACCAGCCTATTGCCTCTCGCTGCAGGAAAAGCGGGTATTCCTTTCAGCCAACTTCTGGATCGTTTGATCGAACTGAGTATCGAAGGGCACAAGGTCAACAGGTGATTCAATGATCCTCAGAAGCAGCACGGAGCTTAAAGAACGGTATCAGGATCTTTGTTCCGGGGATATCTTCTTGGGAATTCTGTCCTATAGGTACATCAAGCAATCAATTCTTATTGATCTTATGGAGCGTGGAATATCCTGTTTTCCATCTCCCCTTTCCCAGGTTCTGAATCATTCCAAGGCGACCCAGGCAGTTGTTCTAAAGAAATGGATGCTGCCCCATACATGTGTGATAACACGCCGAGCGGATCTCATTGAAGCAATAAATACCTATAACAGACTCGGCATCGCTCCGGTGGTCACAAAAGAAGATCAACTGCACTGCGGTCATGGCGTGAGAAAATGGGATAGCATGGAAATCCTTTACAGTTTTTTGGCCCTGTCTGAAACGTCATACCCGTTCGTCATTCAACCCTTTTTGAATAATTTTACTGATATTCGGGTGATAATTGCAGGGGAATATACGGAAGCTTATGTTCGGCATAATCCAAATAATTTCCGGATGAATATCTCCATGGGTGGGAAAAATTATCCTTACGAGATGAACACGGATTTGTTGAAATTTTGTTACAAAGCAATGGAGCGGGGTAAATTTCCTTATGCCCATCTGGATATCCAGATAACGGATGATGGAGCGTATTATCTTTCGGAAATTGCCCTAAACGGCGGAACAAAAGGTTCAAAGATTCGCTGTCGGGAACTGGATAAAAAGAAACAGGATGTGTTGGAACGTCTCGCAATAGGATAAGGAGGTCTGTTTGAAAAAAGATAATCAGGCTTTAAAACAACCGGATCGGCTGCCTGAAGTTGGCATTGTCATGGGAAGTGATTCGGATCTTAATGTGATGGAAGAAACCGCTTTGGTCCTAAAAAGCTTCGGGATAGCTTATGAAATGACGGTAGCGTCTGCACACCGGAGCCCTAAAAAGGCGGCCAAATTTGCCGCGTCCGCCCACAAACGGGGCATAAAAGTGATTGTTGCCGGGGCCGGCCATGCCGCGCATCTTGCAGGGAATCTGGCGGCATATACATCGCTCCCAGTGATCGGCGTTCCAATAGATTCATCTTGCCTTCAGGGGCTCGACGCGCTCCTTTCCACGGTTCAAATGCCTCCCGGGGTTCCCGTGGCCACGGTATCCATTGGAAAACCGGGGGCAAAAAATGCAGGTATCCTGGCGGTACAGATACTTGCACTTACAGATCCGAACCTTGCCAAAAAGCTGGAAACCTATAAAAAGGAGCTTGCAAAACAAGTTGATCAAAAAGCCAAAAAGCTTAAAGATCATTCAAGCTGATCCATTAAATCCCAGAGATGATCACATCGTTGCGTGCTCTCAGATCATAAAAGACGGCGGGGTTATTGTTTTTCCCACCCAGTATCTTTATGGATTGGGAGCAGATGCCTTAAACGCCAAAGCTGTGGACAGGGTCTTTGAAATAAAACAGCGGTCTTATCATAAACCTTTGCTGGTCCTCATACCCTATCGAAAAGACCTGACAAAACTTGTTCAACATGTCTCTTCGGCAGCCGTACACATTATGAACTGTTTCTGGCCGGGTGCGGTTACCCTAATTTTCAAAGCCAAAAATACACTGCCAACAAACCTTACGGCAGATACCGACAAAATTGGTATTCGAATGCCGCAACACCCAGTTGCTTTAGCCCTCTCAAGGTCTGTGGGAGGTCCTCTTACTGCCACAAGTGCCAATATTACCGGCGATTCAGGGTGTTCAACGGTTTCAGATATTGATCCGCGAATTTCGGATAAAGTAGATCTGATTCTTGATGCCGGCCCGCTCAAAGGGGGTATCGGCTCAACCGTCGTAGATGTGACCGTCGATCCACCCATAATTTTGAGAGAAGGGGCAATCCCTGCCAAAGATATATTTTTTGTGCTTGAGACCCTGCAGATGCGTTAATATTGAGTAAACACGACATGTTCCAAATAAATGACATCACCGATCAAGTCCTTGAGAACTGCAATATTACGGATGCCCGGCATGCGGGACTCTATTCCATCTGCGGTTTGGCATTGCGATTGCGGGATTTGTACAAGTGGGAAAACAGATTGGACCCCTGGATTGAAAATGACCCTTCAGAGGTCTTAAAATGGATTGGAAACAAAGAGGAAACATGGGAAAAACTGGTTGAAAAAGATTTCGGCGACATCATCCTTTTAGGGCATCGATTCGATCCATTTGATGTCAAAGGAATCAATGCGATTTTAGAACCCCATGGATACATCTACGGGGGTGGCTATGCCCGGAGCCTTAAACCCTCTTTTTTTCTGGCCGCAATTGAAGACAAGAAAGAAATAAACGGAATTACGATATTTGTTCTCGGTGAGGAGCTTGCTCGAGATCTGTTGACCATTCCTGCGCTGTCTCAGAACAATTCTATTTATGTTCGAAAAGAATCTGCCAGACTTTATCTCTGGGATCAAATGTTTTATGTCAAAAATTCTGGACGTTATGCTCTTAGATTCGGTTTGGAAGATTATGGGTTGAAAGAACAGACACCCGGAAATTTACATCGCAATTTGTCAAGAATTGCCGCCAATGAAACAGATACATACATTTATCATGAGTTGGGCGAAATGCAGGACACGGTTTTTGACCGCAATACATGGCAAGAAATTATTGCAGCGTTTCCCCACACCCCCATCGAGCTTTTAACGCGAACCGTTAAAGACCTTTTGGCTGACACCAGCGAGCATGGAACACTTACCCATATTATCGAAGAGCGAAAAACATCCTCTCTTTCATTTTATGTCGCTTTTCTCGAAAGCTTTACCAAAACATTATTTCCTCAAATAATCGAGGCTTTTAAGGGCTTTACTCAAACACGAGACTGGGAAGTGATAGAACAAGCAGTGTCAGTGGGCTACGATGCCGCCAAATCCCGTGCTGAAGTGATCATCGGTGTTTACCGGACCGGGAAGCAGAAAAATGATATGAAATGGGTGGAAAATGAGATCGCAAAGCGGTTTAAGTCCTGCTTTGCCCGATAGTCCAGTTTGACGGCTTCAAAAAAAGTTCAATTTCTGAGTTGTGCTTCATTTCGTGTTCACTGCGTCGTACATAAGTACTTCTCATTCAACGAAATTCGCGACGCCTTTTTATTCCGCTGGTGTTATGCGAGGCGGCTTCACTTTTTACGAGTTCATCAAGTTAAGAGATAAAAAAGCAATGATTCCGGAAAAAGAAAAAAAACAAATAGCGAACTGGAGTCAAATACTCAAAGACGACATTCGCATCACGCTTATTTTAACCGGAGACGAACGCAGCCAAACATTTAAAGATTTCTGTGATGATTTGACGCGCATTGCCCCTAAGATAAAAATAAAACAAGAAAAAGACGACGAAGCAAAACCACCCATCATCCGGGTCGGTAATGTTGGATATCAGGCGATTCCAACGGGTAGGGAACTCGAACCGTTTCTGAGTTTGCTGGCCGACGGTGACGACCAGACCCAAAATAGTCCTTTATCGGTTCATAAAACGCTTCATCAAATCAGGGTTCCCGCTCTGTTGAAAGTTTATATTATGCCCCATTGTCCTTTTTGTCCAGCGACGGTAAAGCAGCTTCTCTGTCTTGCTGCGGCGAGTGAATCCATAAAACTGACTATCATTGACGGCTCATTTTTTCCGGAAAAGGCAGCATCCGACAATATTCAATCCGCACCGACGGTATTGCTGGACGATCAATTTTACTGGACCGGATCGATTCAGATGGAAGAAATTGTCGACATGATCTTGAACCGGGATCCTTCTCGACTCAGTGCGTCATCATTGAAAGCCATGTTTGAAGAAGGCGGTGCTGTAGAGGTGGCTGGAATGATGCTCGACAGCGGAAAAATTTTCCCGGCATTTATGGAGCTTCTGGTTCACAAAAAATGGCCGGTTCGCCTGGCAGCCATGGTGACATTTGAAACCATTGCCGAGGAAAATCACACGCTGGTTCACCATACCATACCCTATTTATGGGATTGCTTTTCAACGGCAGAAGATACGGTCAAGGGGGATATTCTTTATCTTTTGGGAAAATCCGGGGACAAGGGAATAATTCCAAAACTTGAAACCGTTTTGAACGGTCCATATGGCGTTGATGTGAAAGAGGCGGCCGAAGAAGCACTGGATGCTCTTCAGTAAGGAAAAAAATGGTTAGGAAGCCGAATCCTTTGCTCATTGAATTTTTAGACAAGGACATCCCTTTGCCCGCCATCCATTGGGGTACCGTGCCGCCAGGAGTGAATCCGGCGGATGCCTGGGAAATGTACGATGAAACCGTGGAAGGTTGGGTTCCGGTATGGTTCCCCACCATCGACCGGCGAACCGGTAGCTCCTATGATGAGTTCGAGCGGGCGGTATTGTTCAATGACAGCCTGGAGAGGATCTTAAAGGCCATGAACCGCTGGCCGTTGTGGGGCTCCCCGACTCAGAAAAAAAGCGCGGTGGCTTTTGCGCTGCTACAATTATTTTGTGAAACCAGGGCGCTCTGTCCGAGGGTTTAATTCAAAAACGCTTGAAGAATTTTAATATAGAACGCTCCAGATGGTCTTAGCGGTGAGCGCAAAAAGTTTAGGTATTTGATTCGTTCAGACCTTTATGTTCATCCGGGTTGAATTCAACGGACACCTTCAATTTGCCTGCCGACTGGACCTGGATCCTTTTTTCTTTTTTAAGTCTTTGAGATGTTTGCTTTAATCGGTAAACATTTTTTTTCAACGCCCTGCTGCGCCTTAGCCGGGCCTTTCTTTTCATGTCCCCATATTTTCCAAATCTGCCGCCCATGGATGTATCCTTCGATGCAAGATTTATATTCTGCTTTTAAGCATTGATTTCCCTGGTCTTAAAAAACGCGATCCCGGGCCATTCTTTCATGCAATAGTCGAGTTGGAACTCGCTGGTTGTAAGATAGGCCATTGATCCTTGAGCATCCTTTACCATGTTGGACCTGTTTTTTTTCTCAAAATCCGCCATTCTCTTAAGATCGTTGCTTTCAATCCAGCGTGCCACATGATAATCAACATGTTCGTAAACAGCATCAACGCCGTATTCGGACCTTAAGCGTTCCATTGTGATGTCAAACTGAAGCATCCCCACAGCCCCTAATATGTAGCCGTTTGTGGCAATCGGTTTGAAAACCTGAACAACTCCCTCTTCCGAGAGCTGGAGCAATCCTTTTTGAAGATGTTTTGCCCTCATGGGGTTCTTGAGAATGACCTTTTTGAAAATTTCAGGGGCAAAACTGGGAATTCCGCAGAATTTTAAGGGCTCTTTTTCCGTAAATGTGTCACCGATCTTTATGGTCCCATGGTTATGAATGCCAATGATATCGCCAGGATAGGCTTCCGACACGTTTTCACGTTCATTGGCCATAAAAATGGTGGCATTTGAAAATGTAACCTCTTTTCCGATTCTGTGATGAATGGCCTTCATGCCTCTGGTAAATTTGCCAGAGCAGATCCGGATAAATGCGATTCTGTCTCGGTGTGCCGGATTCATATTGGCCTGAATTTTGAATGCAAAACCTGAGAACAGTTCCTCATAGGGAGACACTTTTCGTGTAACCGCCGCCCTGGGACGCGGAGACGGCGCCATCTCCACAAAGGCGTCCAACATCTCGTTTACACCGAAATTGTTGATAGCACTTCCGAAAAAAACAGGGGTCTGGTTTCCTTTTAAGTAATGGTCAAGTTCAAAGGGCGCTGCAACGCCCTCGATGAATTCAATATCCTCTCTTAGCTCATCGGCCTGGCTTCCGAGAACCTCATCCAGTTTGGCGTCTGAAAGGTCTTTAATCACCAGGCCTTCCCTGCGGTTCGTTTCCTGGCCGGGCTTAAAAAGGTGAATCTCTTTTTTGTAGAGGTTGTATACCCCCTTGAATCTTTTTCCCATGCCGATGGGCCAGGAAAGGGGAGTGCATTCGACCTGTAGCTTGCTCTCGATATCGTCAAGAATATCGATCGGTGTCATGCCTTCCCGGTCCAGCTTGTTGATAAATGTAATAATGGGGGTGTTCCGCATGCGACAGACTTCCATGAGTTTTTCGGTCTGGGGTTCAACGCCTTTGGCGTTGTCGATGACCATCAAAGCGCTGTCAACGGCCGTCAGAACTCTGTAGGTATCCTCGGAAAAGTCCTGATGGCCGGGGGTGTCCAGAAGATTGATCTCGAAATCCCTGTAATTGAATTTCATCACTGATGTGGTGACGGATATGCCCCGCTCTTTTTCGATGGCCATCCAGTCGCTGGTTGCATATCGTTGTGCCTTGCGGGCTCTTACGGCGCCCGCCTGCTGAATGGCACCGCCATAAAGAAGAAGCTTTTCGGTCAATGTGGTTTTGCCTGCGTCCGGATGGCTGATGATGCCAAAGGTCCGGCGTTTGTCGATTTCTATTTTGTAATTGTTCATGATGTATTTATTAAATCCCAAACTGAGTGTTTCAAATAATAGCTCGGCAATCGCTCAATTTATGTAAATATATATTTTCTTGGAAGGTTAGTTCAGCCCGTTTTTATGTTTTCGCTTCTTTACGGAAAGCGTTTTTTTATACAGCCTAATGGATTGTGGGGTCACCTCCACCATCTCGTCATCTTTTATAAAATTTATGGCCCGTTCAAGGGTCATGGGTTGTACCGGCGAACATACGGTGCTTTCATCTTTTCCAGCAGCACGTATGTTCGTTAGCTTTTTTTCCTTGCTTGGATTTGCGCTGATATCAACAGTTTTGTTATGCTCACCGATAATCATTCCCTCATAGACAGGTTCTCCGGGGACAATGAAAAGACGGCCTCTGGGTTCAAGGTGGTAAAGGGCGTATGACACGGAGTTCCCTTGTCGGTCTGAAACAATCGAGCCGGTAAATCGGGTGGGAAAATCACCCCGAAAAGGCTCATATCCTGCAAAAAGGGTGTTCATGATTCCGGTTCCCTTTGTGTCCGTGAGAAATTCATCCCGGTAACCGATCAAAGCACGCGAGGGAATGGAAAATTCCGCCCTTATTCTTCCACTTTGGTTATTGACAAGATTTGTCAGCCGCCCCTTTCTTATGGAAAGCTTTTCGGTGACAACTCCCAAAAAATGTTCATCACAATCCACAAACAGTGTCTCAATGGGCTCGAGCATGGTTCCGTTTAAATGTTTGTAAATCACCTTTGGACGGCCCACGGAAAGCTCGAACCCTTCCCGTCGCATGGTTTCGATGAGGATGGCCATCTGAAACTCTCCCCTGCCTTTTACGATAAATCTTTCCCTGTCCTCGGTCTGTTCAAACCTGATGGCAACGTTTTTAAGGGTCTCCTTGATCAGCCTTTCTCGTATTTTGCCGGACTGTACGATTTTGCCTTCCTTCCCGCTTAAGGGAGAGGTGTTGATGGTAAACTCCATTGAGATGGTCGGCTCGTCTACGGTTATTCTTTTTAAGGGTTTAGGATGCTCCCGGGTGCAGATCGTGTCACCGATTTTGACTTCTTCGATCCCGGAAAGAACGACAATATCGCCGGGTTCCGCCGCCTCAACCTCTTTCAGATTCATCCCGTCATATACCTGAAGTTTGGATATCTTGAGCGGGAGGTGTTCCCCTTTGTCGTTGATACAGACCATGGTGTCATGGAACTCGGCTTTTCCGTTAAAAATTCTTCCGATGGCAAGCCGACCNNGAGGATGGTTTCAAAAAGAAGATGAAGGTTATCCCTTTTTTCGGTAAGGGTCTTTTTTGCGATGCCTTCGCGTCCGATGGCATACAGATATGGAAAATCGAGCTGTTCACCGCCGGCATCGAGATCGATAAAAAGATCATATATCTCATCGAGAATCTTTTCAGGACGGGCATCCTTTCTGTCGATCTTGTTGATTATCACGACAACTTTGAGGCCTTTTTCAAAGGTTTTCTTCAACACAAAACGGGTCTGGGGCAGCGGTCCTTCAGACGCATCCACAAGCAAAATCGCACCGTCAGCCATGGACAGGGCTCGCTCGACCTCTCCGCCGAAATCGACATGTCCGGGCGTGTCAATGATGTTAATTTTTACACCGTTCCACTTCACGGAACAGTTTTTCGCGGCGATGGTTATGCCTCTTTCCCGTTCCAGGTCCATGCTGTCCATGATCCTCTCATCAACTTCAAGGCCCGGCCTGAAAAGCCCGCTCTGCCTGAACATGGCATCAACAAGGGTTGTCTTGCCGTGGTCAACATGCGCGATGATGGCGATGTTTCTTATTTTTTCATTTCTGATAGTTTTTTTCATTGGATACACTTTCGTATTAATTAAAGATCAACCAAATAAAATAAGCATTGAATTTTTTTTTACAACCATTTAGTCAAAGGACATAAAAAATATTATTCGCCCTTGCCAGAATACCCTGTACTTTGTTGAAACGAAGCGAAAATCAAGATCTTTCGGAATCGGAACCCAGCGGAGATTCCATTATCGGGGGAATTTGGGTTATCATCAACCAATGCCCTATCCAGAATGGTGGGGTAATCTTACATGCTGAAAAAATTACACCGGCGGATATGAGGTGTGTGTGGAGAGGTTGCAGCAATAAGGCAAATTTTAACGGAAATATTCCCCGCAAGCAAAAGCCAGTGAGCAACTAACTGATATCATAGTCTTTTTGTCAGGACTTTTCTCTGTTTTGTAATAACCGAAGTACCTTAAGAAGCTGCTTTAACTTCTTCACATTTCGACAAGCCGTTAGATCGTCTTCCTTTGCGATTTTCTTAACCAGTCCTTTCAGTCTTTCTTCTCCGTTGTTCAGTTTTTTGGCTTCTTCTCTGATTCTTTCCTGGAGGGCTTTTATCTGGCCGACNNTGCAATATGCACCAGGGCCAGCAGTTTGTGCCGCCGCTCCTGGAGCTTGTCCGCCGTTTCTGTGGCGGATTTATTAGCCGACTTTCTTTTATCCCTGTCAACGGTGGTCATCGTTTGTTTCCCTCTTTCGATAAATTAAAACACTTTCCAACAAATGAAACCCTTGGGGCTTTGAAGCTATGGAACGCAGAGTCAAAAATTGAGGTTGACTTATCCCATTGATCTAAACCATATTAAAACTCTTCTTTTGGTGCAACCGAAACTAAATAGTCGGATAATTGATCAGGCCTTTATGGACATATCCAGAGAAACCATGAAGTTTACGATTTAATATTAAAAATATGAGACGAATACAACTAGTTGGAATTGTGATCCTATTAATCTTGGGTTTCGTATCAACGAGAACTTCCGCATCCGAAACTATCACGGATGTTAGCCGCTACTTTTACAACGGCGACGGGAAGATCAAGCTTTTTAGCGAAAAAAACGGGATATCGTTCAATGGTCAATACCGGAAAAGCAAGGGCATCTATGATGAAAAGTCCCTCAAAACGATTCATCGTCTGTTTGGGGCGGAAAAAGACAGACCACTTTCAACCATATCCCTTCGGCTGATCGAGTTTCTCGACTATTTAGAAGACCATCTTCATCCAGGTGCACGTATAACCATTGTCTCCGGATGGCGAAGTCCGCAGTACAATACCGATCTTCGCAACAAGGGAAGACTGGCCGCAAAGGCAAGCCTCCATCAATATGGGATGGCAGCAGACATAAAAATTCAGGGAACTTCATCAAAGCGTGTCTGGAACACGGTTAAAAAACTGGGGTTCGGCGGA
>DNGT01000452.1 GCA_003486165.1 Desulfobacteraceae bacterium | reverse complement strand
GGGGCAAGTAGAGATCGGGGATTAGGGGTCGGGTAGGTCATAAAAAACCGGTTATTGATCCCGGGCCAATTCGATTTGTCACCAAAATAGCCAATAATAACTTGGAAAAATTGAACAAATTTTTTATTTACTGGTTTCCCATTCTTCTTTACTGTCTGTTGATCTTTATCCAGTCTTCCCACCCGTCGCCTGATATTACACCCCGCTGGCCGTACTTTGACAAGGTGCTCCATTTTACCGCTTATGCCCTTCTGGGCGCCCTATTTCTTCGGGCCTTTAATACCAGCCAGATCAAACATCAGCTAAAACTCATTTTTACGCTCAGCGTGCTTTTTTCATCGCTTTACGGCATCAGCGATGAAATTCACCAGTCTTTTGTTCCATACAGAACCGCCGATGTCATGGATGCCTTGGCGGACATTCTCGGGAGTGCTTTCGGGGTCTATATTTTCTTTAAAATAAAGATTGGTAAACACGCTAAAATAACAAAACCCGGTTTTTGACAAAACCGGGTTTGTATTTACTTTTTAACCACCATTGATCCGCATCCTTAAACTTCGCAGCGGATCATGAAATTTAAGATCTGGTTTATTATCCTATATACGATAGGTCCTTGGCATTAATCCACAACCGGCCTGGGAAGAACTTTGGCCCGTTCGGCAATTTCGGGAACCATGTGTTCCCATTCAATGGCCATCATGTGGACACCGTGAACGCCTTTCATTTCCTTGAACTCTTCCACCTGCTCACAGGCGAATTTAATGCCCTCATCCGCCACCTTTCCTTTTTCTGCACCCTGAAGGCGTTTGATGATTTCATCCGGAACGTCCATTCCAGGAACCTTGCTTTTCATGTATTTGGCCATACCCACACTTTTCATTGGCGTTACCCCGGCCAAGATATAAACTTTTTCCGTAAGTCCCATGTCATTGGCCTGNNTCCATGTTGTAAATACACTGGGTCTGGATGAAATCGCACCCGGCTTCCACTTTCTTTGCCAGGCGGTGTACCCGCCATTCGAAAGGATCAGCAAAGGGGTTGGCCGCCGCACCGATAAACATTTTGGGTATTCCATGCAAATCGGCACCACTTTGAAATTTTCCTTCATCACGCATGGTTTTGACCATATGAATCAACTGGATGGAGTCGATATCGAAGACACCCTTGGCCAGGGGATGGTCACCAAACTTTTGATGGTCACCGGAAAGACACAGCATATTCCGTATGCCGTGGGCATAGGCCCCCAAAATATCAGCCTGCATGGCCAGCCGGTTGCGATCCCGGCACACCATCTGGAAATTGGGTTCCAAACCTTCCTTTAATAAGATAAGACTGGCGGCCCAACTGGACATCCGTACCATAGCGGTCTGATTGTCGGTAATGTTCACCGAATCCACATTCCCTTTCAAATGTTGAGCCTTCTCTATGACTTCCTTAACATCACAGCCTCTGGGTGGCCCGAGTTCTCCTGTAAATGCAAAATGACCTGCTTTTAAAACTTTCTCCAAATTGCTTCCTGATTTCATTTCAGCTTCCTCTGCTCTAATTGCAAAATCATTATTCTCATAATCCGATGTGCCGGATTTACACCAATATACGCGCTTTTATCCGTATAAATGGGATGTTATGATCCTTCAGCCTTCTCAGGTTTTTTGTACCCGGGCTGAATCAATGTCCTTGGAACCTGGTCATTCCATTCTACCGGGGCTGTGTATATTTTAATATTATCAAGACGACCCTGTCTTTCCAGGCGTTCATAGATCCTGAACCAGGCACAGGGCTGTTCCGTGTCGATTTCACAGCTTCCTCTGTTGGTGCCGCCGCAAGGACCGTTATAAAGCCCTTTTGCGCACATGGTCACCGGACAGATGGCGGCAGTCATCCCGAGCACGCATTTGCCGCAGGAACGACACCGTTCCTCATACCAGCCCACCGCCTGATTGGCAGACATGCCGCAGGTATCCACACCCGGGAAAACCGGTTTATCCGGAAATCGTTCCGCCAGAAACTGAATCCCAACGCCGCATGCCATGGAAAGAATCGCATCATAGCCTCCAACGATATTATCCAGCTCCTCGAGATATTCGTGGTCGCATTGTCTTTCCACGGTTTTAGCACCAATTTCTATAGGGTTGTTGTCGAGTTTTCTGGCCATATCGATCTCGGCGTTCAGAACGGCAACCTCTTTTTCACCCCCTGCAAGGCAAACCGCCACACAGGTACCGCAACCCACATTAAGGACCTTTTTATAGTCCTTGATCATTTCCTTTATTTCTTCAAAGGGTTTTCTTTTGGCAACTATCATTTTCCCTCCTAAACAGTCGTTGTCGCCAGCCGTTTATCATTAATCACCCATCAGACATCCATTCTCAGATGACCCGTAACTGATGATCAGTGACTACATTTCCGTTTCCGGATGAAAAGGCAAAACTTCTTTTAGGTCATCTCCAAGATATGAACGTTCATTGGGCCCAAGAATTCCTAACGACAAACATATCAGCGTCCACAAATGAAGAGTTTCCCATGCGTGATGGTTGATTTCACTTAAATCATGAATCTGAGCATGGCAATTGTGGCATGGTGTAATACAGTAATTCGCCTTTGTTGCCAAAATCTGGTTTGCTTTGAGTTTGCCGTAGCCACGACGCGCCTCAGGATATCCGGATTGGAGAAACCCTCCGCCGCCGCCACAGCAGTAGTTGTTCGACCGGTTCGGGTGCATTTCGATAAAATTTTCTTCACCCACCACCGCTTTCACCGTATACCGCAAATCTTCAGCCACCGGATCCCCAAAAGTCTTTCGCACCAACTGGCAGGGATCCTGNNATCTTGAATTTTTCCAGTCCGACCCGGACTGCAAAAAGTTCGTGCCCTCACTCGGTATTGAGCCAGTACTTGCACTTAAGATCATCTACGGCTTTGGCCTTGACCCTTACAATATGTTCCCAGTTTTTATTGTCCGCCAGAAACAAGCAGTAATTTTCCGCTGCCCATCCTTTGGTGCCGTATGTCCAGTCAGCCCCCGCGAGATGGAGAATCTTCCAGAGGGGTACCATTTCATCCGGCTCGGTGACCGGTTCTCTGGAATTCTGATTCAAGTAGAATTCAGCCCCTTCTCTGTTGACATCCGCCTTCATGTCCTTGAACTCGGGTTGATTTTCCCGGTACTCCTCAAGCACATCTTCAACCACAAACTGAAAGTCTTCTTCGGTAGCTCCCATGGCACTGCAGGTATCATTTCTCAATGCCATATCGCACGATCCGAGGATACCTTTGGGTCGTTCTTCCCTGGGCCAAGCCGCACGGGCGTTAAAGACCAACTGGGGAATGTTGATTTTCATGGGACAGACATAAATGCATCGCGTACACATGGTGCACATCCACACCCAGGGTGTGCTTAAAATTTCATCATCCATACCCAGGGCCGCCATTCGCAGAAACTTTCTGGGATCCATGTCTTCCAGACC
>DNGT01000034.1 GCA_003486165.1 Desulfobacteraceae bacterium | reverse complement strand
CTGGCGAAGCTTTATCCAGTGGCTGGGGGGGATGGGAATCATCGTTTTATCCGTGGCAATCCTTCCTTTCCTGGGTGTTGGGGGGATGCAGCTTTATAAGGCAGAAGTCCCGAGCCCTGTTCCAGACAAGCTTAAACCACGCATCAGGGATACCGCTGCGGTCCTTTGGAAAGTGTACGCGCTTTTTTCTCTTTTGCAGGTCTTTTTTCTGTTGATTGGGGGAATGGATCTTTATGATGCCTTGTGTCATGCTTTCACAACCATGCCGACCGGCGGATTTTCAACCAAAAATGCGTCTATCGCCCATTACGACAGTGTATATATTGATTCGGTAATCATCTTTTTTATGCTCGTGGCAGGAATAAATTTTTCGCTTCACTATCAGTTTCTGAGGGGAAAACCCCTTGCATTCTGGCGGGACTCAGAGTGTCGTTTTTTCATCGGCACTGTTATTTTGCTGATTGTCGTTGTGACGTTCAATGTTTATGGGCCTGTATACGAGACCATCGGCCGAGCCTTCCGTTATGGTACATTTCAGATAGTTTCTATTGTTACAACAACAGGTTATGCCACTGCCGATTACGAATTATGGCCTGCCATGTCCCAGGTTATTTTAATATTATGTATGTTTTTGGGGGCATCGGCAGGCTCCACCGGTGGTGGAATGAAATGTCTCCGTGTCATGCTCTATCTTAAATACTGCTACAAAGAACTTTTTTTGCTTATCCATCCCAGGGCGGTCAAACATATTAAAATCGGCGGTGTATCTGTTCCCGAAGATGTTGTTCGGAGCGTACTTGGGTTTATGGGCCTTTATGTGGGGCTGTTTGCTTTTTCCACTGTGCTGATTGCGGGCATGGGGGTTGATTTTGTTACCTCACTTGCTTCGGTTGCAGCTACCATCGGAAATATAGGCCCCGGTTTAGGGATGGTGGGGCCGGTGGATAACTTTGCCCAGATACCCTATCTGGGCAAATGGGTACTCATATGGTGCATGCTCCTGGGAAGGCTTGAGATATATACGGTGATCATCCTTTTCGTTCCGGAATTCTGGCGGAAATAATTTTTTTAAAAGTATGGATTGGAAAATGAAAATTCAAACCATTATATGGGTTGTTCTTTTGATGTTTTTATCTGGTTCCGGGTTTTCTCAGGACAACGGAAACAATACCACAATTGAGTTGGAATCGGAGGGTGTATGCCTGTTTAAAAAAGGTGACTCAAAACAAATCACGAAAAAATTGGCATGCTTCAACGCAAAAAAAACGGCTGTTGAGTTGGCCGGGAAATATTTTAAAAGAAAAAAACTGGTTGAGCCATATGAACATAGAAAGGATGAGATCTATAGCATATTGGCGGATGAAATAAATGAAGATATTATAAAGGAAACATGGACATCAACCGGCGACATTTCTAAATATTTTGTTCGAATCAGGGTTAAATTTACTCCTGTAGATTTCATCAGGGCTGAAATATTAAACTTACAATATGAAAAAAAAGAAGCAAAAACAGCGCTGCGCAAAAAGATGGAACCTTCGATTGGCAAAAAAATTGAACCCGGACACGATTTAGCGCATGCGTATAGACTTTTGAGAAAAGCACAATGGAGGGTAGCAATAATTTATCTTGATCGGCTTGAAATGAAATATCCAAATTTGGGTGAAATTCACCTGGCAAAGTCTATTGCTTACTATGCAATGCATGAGATTGAAGCAATGAAAGTCTCTTTAGAACATGCATGCAGGTTGAATACCGAGGAAGCCTGTGATGACCTAAAAAAAATAAAGCGGCTACAAGAATTTAATTTAGATTTTTAACCGTATCTGTTTTTGATAACGTCATACCGGAAATTTCTTTTCCGAGAAAAATAAAAAAGCCCCCGGTTAGAGTTCCCAGGGGCTGGAGAAAGGAGGTTAGGCAAGGGTAAACGGTTATTTCATTCTGCCTAACAGCCTTATAATAATATCACAATGTGGCATGTCAAGGCCTTTTGGACAAAAAAATCGCGCGCAAAACTTACACGACCCAAAAAGGTCGCAACCGTTAAAGCCTTTCTATTCGGTTTCGACCTCCTGGATAATTCCGTTTCCATCGGCAAGAACTCGCAAAAAACCATGTAACAGCTAACAGGGCTAATGTGTTAAGAATATACGGTGGGAATATGATATTTATTAATAATATAAAGGAAATAGTAAAAGAGCAGGGCATATAGCGATTTCAAGCAAAAGAGAAAGGGCTTAATAGGACTAACCCTTTTAAACCCTTTAGGAGTATGTTAAAAATGGTGCCGAAGGCCGGACTTGAACCGGCACGGGGTTACCCACTACCCCCTCAAGATAGCGTGTCTACCAAATTCCACCACTTCGGCACAAGCACCATAAGAATCTCATAAAAAATTGAGTTCAGGAAAGTTTTAAGAACGTATAATATCTTATTTTTCCTGAGCAGGTTTTGCGGGCGGTGAAGCTTCCGGACTCGGTTGAGGGCTTGTCTCCGGTGTAGCCGGCGCAGCCTGTTGCTCAATGGGTGCCTTTTTATCCATCATAATGGAATTTGTCGTACGATGGCCTGATAAATAAGCAAGGCTCAGGGAAGTTAACATAAAAACCACGGCTGCTACCGTTGTTAATTTTCCCAAAAACGTTGAAGAGCCGGTACTGCCGAAAAGCGTTTGGCTGGAGCCCCCGCCAAAAGCAGCCCCCATATCTGCCCCTTTACCTGTCTGAAGCAGAATAATCAAAATAAGGGCAATGCAAACAATAGTGTGTATTATAACTAATAATGTTGACATAATGTTATTAAGTTCGATTCTGAAATTGAATGATTTTGCTGAATGTTTCAGGATCAAGGCTTGCACCGCCTACCAGTGCTCCATCAACATCAGTCATTGACATAAGTTCTTCGATATTATTCGGTTTAACGCTACCTCCATATAGGATTCTTATAGATTTGGCAAGCATATTACCAAAAATTTTTTCAAGCGTTGTACGCAAGAAGTTATGAACTTCCTGGGCCTGATCAGCGGTCGCTGTTTTTCCGGTCCCGATGGCCCATACTGGTTCATATGCGATAACCAGTGTTTTCAGATCATCGTGAGAAAAGCCCTCTAACCCATTTTTTACCTGTTTGTCAAGAACGGAAAAAGTTTCTTTTAATTCGCGTTCTTTTTCAGATTCTCCCACACACATCACCGGAATTAAACTGTTATTGACAGCTGATTTTACTTTTTTGTTAACAAATTCGTCGGTTTCTCCAAAATATTGACGTCGCTCGGAATGTCCGATAATAACATACCGGCAACCGGCTGAAACAAGCATGGATGCTGATATCTCACCGGTATATGCACCTTCAGCTTCCCAATAAAGATTTTGTGCACCCAAAGATATGCACGTTCCTTTTACCACATCTGAAATCTGTGCCAGTGCGGTAAACGGCGGCGCAATCATTACATCGACATCGACGGACGCTGATACAAGTTTTACAAGATATTTTGCCGTTTCAACAGCCTCGGAACACGTTTTAAACATCTTCCAGTTACCGGCAATCAAGGGTCTACGATTGTCCATTTGTTGATCCTTTGTTGAGACCTTTGAAAAACGTCTCCTATTTAAATCTTATAATTGTGCCGCAATCATTGCCGCCAGATCCACCATCCTGTTTGAATATCCAGTCTCATTGTCGTACCAGGACAGGACCTTGACCATGTTGTCCACGACATACGTTGTCGGTCCATCAACAATTGAAGATAAAGTTGATCCATTAAAATCGGTGGATACCAGCGGGAGTTCACTATATCCAAGAATACCGGCAAGTGATTTTTCCGAAGCCTCTTTTAGAGCTGAATTTACATCAGCAACCGCGACCCCTGCTTTTTCTAAACATGCAACGAAGTCCACAATGGATACATTTGGTGTGGGGACGCGAATGGCAAGACCATTGAGCTTTCCGGACAGTTCAGGCAGCACCAGGGCCACAGCTTTGGCTGCGCCTGTCGTTGTCGGAATCATGTTCATGGCAGCTGCTCGGGCCCTCCGAAGATCCTTATGAGGGAAATCGAGCAATCGCTGGTCACCCGTGTAAGAATGTATGGTTGTCATCAAACCGCTTCTAATTCCGAAGTTTTCCAAAAGCACCTTGGCAATCGGTGCAAGGCAATTCGTCGTACAAGAGGCGTTTGATATAATATTGTGATTTCTGGGGTCATACTGATTTGAGTTGACACCCATGACAATGGTAATATCCGGTTCCTGTGCAGGCGCCGATATGATCACCTTACGTGCACCGGCGGTAAGATGTTTTGATGCGGTTTCGTGGTCTCTAAAAAGACCGGTGCATTCCGCAACAATGTCCACATTATAATCTTTCCAGGCAAGGGCGGCGGGATCTTTTATGGATGTCACTGCAACCGACCTTCCGCCAACTTCTATTGAGTCGTCTTTTGCAATGACTTCCATTCCCAGATGGCCGTGAACAGAATCGTAAGCAAGAAGATGGGCAATTGTGGCTGAATTCATGAGATCATTAATGGCCACAACCTCAAGTTCAGCGTGATTGATTGAAGCCCTGAAAACAAGACGTCCTATTCTCCCAAACCCATTTATACCTACCTTTATGCTCATATTGTCTCCTCCAAGTTTACTGGCTTATTCCCGTTTATTTCCTTTTAAAATTCCGCTAGCAAGTGAAATACTTTTTTTCCCAAACGCTTCAAGATGTTCAGCAAGGTCGCAAAGATCCATTTCTTTTTTTTGAAAGTCTACGGCTTTGATCAGAATAGGAAGATTAACGCCGGATATGACTTCCACTTTTCCTTCCTCAAGAAATGAATAGCTCAAGTTGGAAGGTGTTCCGCCAAACATATCTGTAAGGATCAGAATGCCTTTATTGCGGTCAACTTCTTTAATTCCTTCAGAAATTTTTTTGCGCAGTTTATCTACATTTTCTTTCAAATTTATGGAAACGGATACCATGGTATCGGGTCGAGTCCCGAGAATGAATTCGGCAGCATCAATAAGCGCATCTCCAAGCTGACTGTGTGTTACAATAACGATACCTACCATAATGCTCCTTCTAAAGATCAATATCTCTATGTGTGACCATGATCTTTCTGTCTGGTTTTTTTATATGTTTTGATATAGCTTCGGCAATGACCACTGATCGATGTCTGCCTCCGGTACAACCGACTCCGATGGTTAAATAGGCTTTGCCTTCTTTTTCATACAATGGAATTAAATAGTCAAGGAAATCCAGATATTTTTTTAAAAACGNNTCAGGAACAAAATAAGGATTTAAAAGAAAACGAACATCCATGATGAGGCTGGCATCAGAAGGGACGCCATACTTAAAACCGAATGACAGTATATTTATACTCATCGGAGCAAAATCTTTACTCTGTAAAGCGATATTCCGGATAACAGATTTCAGCTTATGGACATTGTATTGGGAAGTATTAATAATTTCATCGGCAGCAGTTTTAAGCTTTTTTAACTGCTCCTGCTCTGTGCGGATTCCCTCTAAAAGGCTTTTGCCTTGGGACAGAGGGTGATGTCTACGCGTCTGACTGTAACGTTCTAATAGAATGTTTTCGTCAGCTTCGAGAAAAAGAATTTTAAGTTTATATCCTTGTTTCTTAAGAGACTCAAAGATTGATGGATACATGGAAAGAAAGCCTTTCTCTCGAAGATCCATCACAAATGCCAGCCCAGCGATTTCCGAGTCGCTCTCAATCGGTAGTTCCACTAATTTTGGGAGAAGTGCTACCGGCATGTTGTCGACACAATAGAATCCCGTGTCTTCCAATGCGGCAATTGCACAACTCTTCCCCGAGCCAGAAAGCCCTGTAATAATGAATATGTCTAATTTTTTCACTTTAATTCAAGGGTAGGGTTTAAAATGCTTCTTCCTCTTCTTCTTTAATAATCGAATAAATTTCATCTGGACTAGTTGCACGTAACAGTTTTTTCTTGAAAGGATCATTTTTTAAAATTCTCGATATTCGTGCAAGAAGCTTCAAATGAAGGCCGGTTGAATTTTCCGGAGTGATTAGGAGGAAAAAAATATGGGCGGGCAGGCCGTCCATGGAATCAAAATCGACACCCTTTCGACTGAGGCCAAAACCGAGAATCAGCGAATTAAGATCCTTGACCTTACCATGGGGGATTCCAATGCCTTCACCGATACCGGTGCTCCCGAGTCGTTCACGTTCCATCAGCACTTTTACGAGATCTTCATGGTTTACACCTGAAATATTGGCTACAGGAACGACAAGCTCTTCGAGAACTCCTTTTTTATCAACGGCTTTCAAATCAGCAAGAATTGCTTCTTTGGGCAAAACATCAAGAATCTTCATTTCATTTTCACCAATAATATATCGTTAAATTTTTGCAATCGTCAAGTTTGTTGGAGATACAAAATGTATGAAGTGATAAAATTCGACAATCAAGATTCAGGTATTAACTTCTGGGTTGAATCAGACCGTAGTTACCATCCTT
>DNGT01000350.1 GCA_003486165.1 Desulfobacteraceae bacterium | reverse complement strand
GTATCCTTTAATTGTTCCTTTTTCAGCGATAACCTCAACGATGATGTTTTTGACTGAGGATCTTTTTCTCAACGCATGGGAGAACTGAATAGAAAAAGGGAGATTTACAGGGTGTACGATGATCTTATCTAATCTCATTGAGAGCTGTTATCCAAAAGTTTATTTCAGCAAAAACCAAACGTTATTTGAAACGATTTTTTTCGATCAACAAGATGTTACCATCAATCTTTTTGTAATGATAATTTTGAGTTATCGACGGGGAGGGTCAGTGTAAATACAGATCCTTCATGAACCTTGCTTTTTAATTCTATGTTCCCGTTATGATCCTGCATGTTCTGATAGGCGATAAACAAGCCAAGACCGGTACCGTTATGCATACTGCTTCTGTGTTTTGTTGTAAAATAAGGATCAAATACATTGTCAATCATCGATTGAGGGATCCCGGGTCCGTTATCTTTAATCTCAATGCAAATTGTGGCCGGTTTTCCTTTTTCAATACAATGTGTTGTAACAAACTCGATCTTACCACCTTCGGGGGTAAATTCTACCGCGTTTGAGAGCAGATTCAGCACCACCTCCTTCATCTTTTCACTGTCCATCCACACCTGTCCGATGTTGGGATCNNAATGAGTTCATGAAGGTTATTCAGCTCGAAGTTTGATTCTCTTTTTTTGACCAGATCCAACAGTTCGGTAATGAGGTTGTTTATCCGGCTTGTCTCTTCCATGGCTATATTATGAAAGTTTTCCCGGAATTCCTCATCATCGTATTTCTGCGGTATCATCTGGATGAAAGTTCCGATGGCGGTCATGGGATTCTTGATCTCATGGGCCAATCTTGCTGCCAGATTTCCTAGAAAGGAGAATTTTTGGGACCGGCTCAAAAGTGCATGCGATTGCTTGAGCTCCTCCATCTGTTCCTGAAGTTTTCTGTAAAGTCTTGCGTTTTCTATGGCGATGGCGATCTGGGGCGCGAAAACTTCCAGTGTTTCCCGGGTTTCTTTGGGTACACCTTTTCCATCAACAGCATCCGTGGCGATGACGCCGATCACTTTGGAACGGGTGATTAGAGGAACCACATATGCCGAGGTGGGTTTGCTTAACGTCAACATAATGTTTTCTTGTCTCAAAATGGAGTTTTTTACCTCAGGCACATATTCCGATTGTCCGGTGTTGGTTACCCTGACCAAAATGTTGCTCAAACGATTGAGCGGGACTTTATAATTTTTTACCGCTTCCGGAACGTTACCGTCAAAACCGGTGCCGTGGATATACTCAAGAACAGCCTCATTTTCATTCACGAGCATAATTATGGCACGGTGAATTTGGCAAACGTTCGAAAGAATTTTCATGATAACGGTCAAAAGTTGTTCCAGGTTCAGCACAGAAAGGATCGCCTTACCCGTCTCATGTATGGCCAGAAGCTGTTTGATTTTATAATTGAGTTCTAAATTTAGACGATTGACCTCTTCGTATTTTTCCTCAATGAGTTTCTTGTCTTCCTCCATTTCAGCTATGGTGTCTATTAAAAGTGATTTCGATGTGTAAAATCTTGATAAAATTTCATATAACCTATTACGCAAAGGCCATTTTAAATGATACTCACAATATGGTGCGTCGTTAAAGTAACAACATTTTTCTTTCAGATCCAGAGGTCTCCCCCCCCATATGAGCGGCAGAAAAGTGTAGGTTCCCTGGTTCATCAAGCACAAATCTTTTGATACATCCATCTGGGAGTTCCAGTGTAATTTAAGAATGGCTCCGTTTCTCTTAATTTCAACAAGCTCAACTCTCTTATTTCGGTTCCATTTGTCATTTAGTTTTTGAACATGTTTGAGTCCTGTTTTATACGACCAAAACCCCTTGGCGATTATCCTCTGAGCATAACCCAGTTTAGTTTTTTCAACAGCATATTTGGCTATCTTAAAGGCAGTTAGCTCGTCCTTAAAAATCATTCTGGCCCTTTCATATAATTTGGAAGCTACAGTGCATGAGATCCAGTTGTTAGGATCTGTTAAAAATCGTTCAGGGTCTGAAAGGGCATCGATCTCAGGGTCAAGATTTTTCAGAAGGCTATAATAGTCACCGTTGTTGTGTTCCTTTACATATCCCAATATAACCTTGGAATTTAAACAGTTGACTTCTTTTTCCATGATTAAATAACCAAATCTCTCACACTTCGTTGTTCTGACATTAAGTTTGCATATTTGTCTGTTAATTTGGGTGCCAATGACCTGAACGCTTTAAGGCATTCACTTTGTATACTAAATATCTGTCTGCCTTCTTCTCTGAAACAGGTGTTAGGAATTAAATCATCTTTTAATGCATGGGCAGGTAGTCGAAAAAAAGGCATAATGTTTAAAAGAGTTTCTTTTATTTTTGACGTAGGATTGGATAAGTTATAGATTTCTCTCATATAAGATAAAACAGTATCAAAATCAAAATTTTTAGATGGCTGTCTGACAATGTTCTGCCCAAAAACGCCGTCATCATCAAAAACAACATCCGGCAGGGAAAGAGCGAGGTCATAAATTTTTGTTTTTGGGTAAACTCTGCATTCCCCAATTTTAAAGACATGCCCTCCCGGTCCCTTGTGTTTAGATAAATTTTGAGCAAATACAAGGCTTTCTTTAAGATCTTGTTCCGTGTCACCCGGATAACCGGCAATCATGAAAACCATTAAAGGGACTTCATTTTTGACGGCCTCTTTGAATATGGCCATGGTATTTGAAATATATTTTTTATAGTGCGATCTGTCTCTAACCTTATTCATCCGCCTTAATGTATGATAGCTGGCTGACTCAAACCCAAGGGCCAATACCCCGCAAACATCTGAAATTCTGGAGATTATGGATGGATCCAGAACATCGCAACGGGTTTCAAAATTAACTTTTAAATTTAATGATCGAAGTAATGGGAAGATATCAAATGATTTAAAAAGAGCATCGCTGACAAGCAGTGTATGGGCATGCGTCTGATCTAATAAATTTTTCAGATCGAGATGGATGATATTGTCTGGGACTTCCCTCCTGTAAGGTCGTATNNCTGGGTTTAGAGGCGCTTTTCTGCCGAGATCAAAAGGTTTCCCTTTTTGGGTTAAGTGGATTTTTCCGTCTGTTTTCCAGGCCAGATTTGGGACGTTGTTGTTAATCGGATTTTGGTCTTTTTCCAAAAGTTCAACGATCTTGAGAGCAGACTCTTCACCTTCTCCCAGCACGATCAAATCCACAGCCGAGGTTCTGGAAAATATCTCTTCATAATACAAGGTCGGGAAGTAACCTCCCAAAAAGATGAAAATATTNNCATAAATTGATGACTTCTTCGGCTTGGGAAATTGCCGTGCATGAAATGCCGATCCCCTTTGGTTTTATTTTGGCCAGATCTTTAAAGAATTCCTGTTCTATCTGTTCTTTTCCTTTTTTGCTAAGCGGCAAACCATAGTCCATCGGTATGGAGATCACCTCTATTTCTACGTGCGGCAGGTTAAATTTAACATAGCTGGCAATCTCCATGACGGGCAAAGGATAAGCAGGAACATACATCCCCGTATTTTTGGAAACCGGCTCGATAAATAAAATCATTGTAGAACCCTTTGATAGAGTTTCGAAGTGTATCTTATCAAACGGATTAAATTAGATATGTTAGAACAAGACCCATACGAATTCAGACGATCCGTCGGAAAAAGCGAATCATCTGATGGATTGCTGTTCGCGTTAGCTGTGAAAGTTCATTGCAATATATTTTTCAAGAAGGCGATATGAACCTTTACCTCTTTAGGTTAACCAAAGTTAAGCAGTGGAAGGTTCAAACAAAGGAATCGATGCCGGTGCTTTTACATCAGCGCCAGAGGGAGCGAACAAATTTAATGCCTGGTATTTTTTCCACTGATACCATCCTTCAGGATGTTTGTATATGTAATTTTCCAAAAATTTCAGAACCACCGCTCCAATAGACATATCCCTGGAACGCTGGAAACGTTTTGCCATTTCATCCCATGAAGTTACAATAAATTTATATCGTTGCTGTTGATTTCTGTGCATCACACCAAAAACAATGGCGGCAACACATCTTTTTGAGAAAAGGTTGATGGTTTTGTCCAGATGAATCTGTCGGCCCAAAAAATGTGTTTTGTTATGACGACAGGGTCTCCATTCA
>DNGT01000245.1 GCA_003486165.1 Desulfobacteraceae bacterium | reverse complement strand
AATGTCAGAATACCTTAACAATATGGTTAAATTAACCATTTCAAAAATTTGAAACGCTCAGCTTAGGTTTCATTGTATGGAAAAACCCCCCAGCTTGGTTTCAAGGTATTCGGCAATACCTTCTTGGCCGCCTTCGCGTCCCAATCCGCTTTCTTTCATGCCGCCGAAAGGGGCTGCGGCTGCTGTTGGATTAATATCGTTAATGCCGACAATACCGAAACGAAGTTTTTCGAACATGCGCATGGCGCGGGAAAGGTCACGGGTATACACATAAGATGCCAGACCGTAATGGGTATCGTTGGCCATGCTCAAAACAGACTCTTCGGTGTCAAAGGTTATGATGGGAGCCACCGGCCCAAATGTCTCTTCCCGGTAAATCAGCATTTCAGATGTAACATTACTTAGAACGGTAGGTGCGTAATAAAAACCCTTATCGAGGTTGTTGTCCATCAGTCTTTTTCCGCCGCAAACCAATGTTGCACCCTTATCCAATGCATCCGCCACCTGTCGTTGGACCTTCTCTATTGCTGAGGCGTTCACCAAGGGCCCAATGGTTACGCCCTTTTCAAATCCGCTGCCGGCACGCATTTTTGACACTCGGTTTTTAAATTCCTCGATAAATGGCCCCTTAATATGATGATGAACAAAGATTCTGTTTGGGCTGATACAAGCCTGACCGGTATTCNNGTAACAAGATTCACCACACCGGCAGGAATTTGTGCCTTTTCAAATATTTTAAATATTTCAACGGCGCACAAAGGGGTTGCTTCCGCCGGTTTCAATACCACGGTACATCCGGCAGCCAGTGCCGGGGCGACTTTTCTAGTAATCATTGACATGGGGTAGTTCCAGGGTGTAATGGCCGCTACCACCCCCACCGGCTGACGTATCACAATAAACCGCTGATCTGAACGGGGAGCCGGAATCGTCTCTCCGTAAACCCGTTTGGCCTCTTCCGCATACCAGCGCAAGAAATCCGCACCGTATTGTACTTCCCCCATAGCGGCCTTTAAAGGTTTGCCCTGTTCCTCGGTCATCACCCGTGCCAGGTGTTCTTTTTTCTCTATCATCAACTGATACGCCGTGTAAAGATATTCGGATCGTTGATATGTGGTCAAGTCGGACCACGAACCAAAGGCCTGGTGGGCAGCTTCGATGGCCAGTTTGGCATCGTCTTGATTTCCATCTGCCAATTGGCCTATTCTTTCACCATTTGACGGGTTAAAAGCGGAAAAGGTTGCACCGCTAACCGCGTTGACCCAGTGCCCATCAACGTACATCATAGGAGTCCTCCTTTTTAATATCCGAATTATGAAAGCCTCCAACTCGTTCAAAATTCAGGTAATAAACATTCATATTAATTTTAGTATCCAATGGGATATCAAAAAATAAACGACGCCTGAACCCATGAGACATGCACACAACAACCAGAGATGACGGTAAACGGAGCTCATGGTCGTATTGAAATATTCATTGGACAGAATAAGGCACAGGTGAAGCGGAGAAAGGAGCACACCTGAAAAACCGCAAACGATGGTCAGCATGACATACTGTAACATAAATCCGGTCTCGCCNNATAAGCAATTCATTGCTGATCGCCACAACCGCATGGCTGTCTTCCAGAATACCCTTAAAGATTAAAATGGATGCAACGATGTACATCATGTTTAAATTTTGAGGGTTGCTGACGATATTCCATATTTGGTTTTTGGATAACGTATTTGAAAACCATATCCAGCCGATTGACATAAAAAGCGCAAGGATCAGACCGATTTCTTTGGAAACCGTAAGATTTGGGAACAGATAAGAAAAAAATACTCCCATGCCAAGCCCGGGGATGATGACCAGTAAAATAGGGGTCATCTCTTTGAAAAATGGCCATACGGATACATCGGAATCCTGACCTGGATTTTCCACCAAAGTCTGGCGAAGGCCTTTTAACGGAAGGTAACCAAAGTATAAAGCAAGTATAGTGATTGGGCACATGAAGGCTATAAAGGTTAGAATATTAATATTCGCCAAAACTGTAGATAGTAGCACACCGGGGTACAAAGGCCACCAATATTCCCAGATATGGCGAAACCAATAATTGATAAAACTGAGTTTGTCGCCTGAAAGATCTGACTGCGTTCCCAGGTCTTTGACCATGGGGGCCGAAAAAACAGCGCCACCCGGCATNNGCCAGGGACAATGTTTTCGGATATACAATCGATTTGGCCATAGAAACAATCATTGGTTTGGGGTGCAAACCGAATAAAACGCTTAAGGAAACAGCCCCCAAAATAAAGCTATGGCCCAGCGAGAGTTTTTTTCGAATCAAAAAAAGCACAAAAACAAATACGATGATAATCCGGATCATCGCGGGGATTTGTTCTAAAATAGCCATACGGTATCAATTCAACAGCAATGTAATCATACTTAAACTTAGACTGAGCGTTTCAAATTATAAAAGGGGATTAAATTTTTTTATTTTTAATGATATTAAAATGTTACCTTGGGAACTGCTTTTTCCCCCTCGGGCACTTCATAATACGCAGCATTTGAGACACCCGCAATCATGGCATAAAACCTTCCGAAAAATGTACGGATATGTGTGTTTAGAGTTTGAACTGACTCATTGTACCGTTTTCTTTCCACGGCAATCCTGTTCTCAGTTCCCTCAAGGCTGTCCTGAAGTTTAAGGAACGATTCATTGGCCTTGAGTACGGGATATCTTTCCTGAAGCAAAAGAAGCCTTGAAAGTACACCTTCGAGCTGGTTCGAGGCTTTAACTTTGTCTTTTACATCCTTTGCTTGAAAGTATAATGTCCTGGCTTGGGCGATATTTTCGAACAGCTCTTTTTCATGCGCTGCATACCCTTTTACGGTTTCAACCAGATTGGGAATCAGATCGTACCTTCTCTTTAACTGATTTTCCACCTGAGCCCATTTTCCCTTAACATCTTCATCCATGGCGATGACCCGGTTATAACCGGCGATAATCTTGCCGAACGCCATAAAACCGACCAGTACGACAACCCCCACGATGATAAGTATGGTTTTCAACTGTTTTGACATAATGATCCTCCGATAAATAATAATTTAACATTTCGAATTTCTACAACTTAATGAAAATATGAGATACTTTTTTTAAGCTTTAACGTTTTCCCCGAATATGGAACAATGGAATATTGGAAGACTGGAAGGAGTGAAACTTTTTTGTATTTCACCGGGGCCACCATTCCAGTTGAGTCAACGCCCCTAACTACCATCCGCCTGACGCCCCCCCACCGCCGAATCCGCCGCCGCCGCCACCGCCGAAGCTACCGAATCCACCGCCGCCGAATCCACCGCCGCCGCCCCATGAACCTCTTCTTCCACCCATGGAAGAAAATAAAAGAAACAGCAAAAATGCTCTTGGGTTTTTAATAAACAGTATCCCCATAATAATGAGAAGCACGATGCCTATGATCATGGAAAGAGGACTACCCGGTTCGCCCTTTCCTGTGGGCAGAGTCCGGTAATTTATCAAGGGCATCCCTTCTATTTTAACGCCGGCATCTGCGGCAACTTTATTTGCCATTGCAAGGGTGGTTGCAAAAATACCGTTTGAGTAATCTCCTTTTTTGAAATAAGGGACCAACACATCTCGGCCGATGCTGCCGACAAGGCTGTCCGGGAGCACACCTTCGAGTCCGTACCCGACCTCGATTCTGTACTTTCGGTCTTTCATGGAAATGAGGAACAGTACGCCGTTATCCTTTCCCTTCTGACCCAGTTTCCATTTATCATGGGCAATTGTTATTGAAAAATCTTCGATGGATTCTCCTTCGAGACTCAATATGGTCAAAACAACCATTTGCGCAGTTGTTTTTTGTTCAAGTTCCTGAAGATATCCGTTTAATCGATTTTCTGTAGCATCGTCGACAATGCCTGCCAAATCAACCACATATCTCTCCGGTCTATCCGGGATCCCTGCTGACAAAGCAACAGATACAACCAGTAAAAAAATAATAACAGCGGCTATTAATGATTTAGGTTTAGTCCTTAATGCCATCTACAATATCTCCCAGTTTCTCCATCGCAACATAGTAATCTTTAAAAATAGCATTAAGCTGTTTAAACATCATTTTTGTTTTTTGTTTTTTTTGCTTTAATACCGTTCTGAATACTTGAGTATCGACACCGGAGATTTCTGAAAGACCTGTTAAAACATCTTCATTTCTTAAAGGAGGTTCCTTTCCAAGGATGAGGATAATGCCCCTGAAAACGGGAATATATCCTGAAATGGTATTGATAAACAGGTCTGTGAGAATTTTGGCATCACCGGAGGAAGAAAGATAGCCCTGCCTGAGGCCGATCAATCTGGCTTTCAGTTCTCTTTCGCACTGTAGCCTNNTTTTCCCCAGCGGCGCCAGAAATTCAAGAAACTCGAAATCCATGGCATGAAGGACGAAAACGGAATTGACATCAGATGTCTCGGAGTCATAGTCATCGCTCAACGCACTTCCGGTGATGGTGATGGAATGAATTTGATCTTTATGCTGTTTTAACACTTCATCCTGAAAGGGTTTAAACCTTTCAGCAGCCGCATGGTGTAACGTCGGCTCAGTCATGTAAACCTCCTTGATACCTTTACAAAACATCCCTTTTTGTCCGATTTCTTTGTCAGGCTCAATTTTTAATCCTCAAAATACCTAATGTATTCATGTGGTTAAAAACCTCGCCTTTCTCGAACTCGAACAAAAATTCATATTTTTCAAAGGTCTCTCTTTGTTTGTTGAACGGGCAAAGAAGTGTCCGCAAAAAAGGCCCATTTAACATCAACATTATTTTTAACCACCGATGCAATATGTCCGTTGAAAAAAAAATGTTCTACCACCCAATTGTGTTCTCTGTAATTGACAACAAGATGCCTATCGTCAATGATTCGCGTTATCCGGCATTTTAACAAATCCCGGATACCGGTGCCTGAAGCCTTGAGTACCGATTCTTTGGAGGTCCAGTATCGAAAAAAAAGGGCAATTTTATCGGTATCTGAAAGCCCCCATTCACTCTCGGAGGCAGTTTTTTTGTAAAGCGCCTCTTTAAAGGGACGAATTTTTTCCAAATCAATGCCAATCCTTTCCCGGGCAATGACTCCAGCGACATATTCGGTCTTGTGTGTTACAGACCAGTAATTTCCACTAAAGGGCAGAGGAACACCAGTTTCATTTTTTTCAAGATCACCGAGTTGAATTTGACGCTTTTGTGCGGATATTTCAAGAGCCCTTCTGGCATGCATGCTGAGAAAGATAACTTTTTCTCTACCCTTAAGCTGCTGTTTTTGATTTGGAACAGCAAGAATAACCGGATAAATAATCAGGTCCCGGGTTTCAGGTCCCGGGTTTCGGATTATCTTCATGTTCATATATTTTACACTTTGGGCTATGGGCTATGCAATTTGCGTTTTAGCTTCAATGCCTCTTCATATACCTCGTTTTTGGATAGGCCATATTTTTTGGCAATAATTCTGGAAGCCTCAGATATTTTGTCCCCCTTTTTATCCAGTGCTTCAATCAATTCAGCGCGTATGACGTCCCTTGAAACTTCTTTATTTTCTTCACAGCCTTTCACAAGAAGCGTGCATTCACCTTTTACAGCCGGGCGATGGGACAACCTATCTTTAAGTTCAGACAAACGGCCTCTTAAAAATTCTTCGTGCAGTTTGGTCATCTCTCTGCAAAGAACAGCATCTCTGTCACCCATGGCATCGGCAAGTTCTTCCATAAACGCCAAAATACGTCCAGGATTTTCATAAAATATAAGGGTTCTTTTTTCATCGGCAAGTTCTTGAAGCTGTTTGAGCCGCTTTGCCTTTTTCTTGGCACAAAATCCGATAAAAACAAAGGAATCGGTGGGCAACCCGGAAATGCTGAGTGCAGCAATACCGGCAGAAGCGCCGGGGATGGGTATGACCTTAATACCTTTTTCAACGGCACTTTGAAGAAGTATATAGCCCGGGTCCGAAACAGTGGGTGTACCGGCATTGGACACCAGCGCTATGGATAATCCGGATGCTATCCGTTCAATTAATAGCGGTGTTCGTTCTTTTTCATTGTGCTCATGGTAAGAAATAAGGTGGCTCTTGATATTGTGGTATTTCAGAAGCTTTCCCGTATGTCGTGTATCCTCTGCAGCGATAAGATCAACCTGGTCGAGGACAGTTAACGCCCTTAAGGTGATATCGTCCATGTTTCCGATGGGGGTAGCCACCACATAAAGCATTCCCTTACTATGTGTTTTTTTTGTACTATCCGTAGGCGAGTTCAAAGGCATTTTTTATAATCTCTATCTGAGGATTTTCTTTCAGTGAACTTAGTGCAACAACATCAAACCTGGCTTTGACATGGGTCTGCTTTGTGGCTTTGAGGTAGTAAAGGGCAACCATAGAAATTTTACGTTGTTTTTTGGGTGTTACCGCCCATTTTGGGTTTCCGAAAATATGGGTTTTTCTGGCTTTAACCTCAACAAAGACNNTCCAAAATTTTATATCCGTTTTTTTTAAGATAGCGAACGGCCAAGAATTCACTTTCTTTACCGAATTGCTGCCGATTGTTTAGCATTTTGGCACCTTTATCATTTTACGAAATAAAGCTCAGATACTCAATATTCAAGTTTCTCTCCCCAATAGAGTAAAGAAACTTAAATTAATATATCGCCAAAGGGATTACAGGTATTCTTTGACGCCCTTGAAGCTTCTTCTGTGAATCGGACAGCATCCGAATCGTTGAATCGCTTTTTTATGTGCCTTTGTGGGGTATCCTTTGTGTTTTGAGAATCCAAACTGAGGGTAATCATGGTGGTATCTCTCCATCAGCCTATCACGGGTTACTTTTGCAACAATTGACGCAGCTGAAATGGAAATACTAAGGGCGTCACCCTTAGGTATCGCCTCTTGCGGAAGAACTGAGGAGATTAAAAATGTGCCGTCGATGAGCAGGCAATCCGGCTGGGGATCGAGATTTTCAACGGCCATGGCCATGGACAGGAGGGCTGCTTGAAGGATGTTGATACGATCTATTTCAAACGGGTCAACAATCCCAATCCCAACGGAAACGGCAAGATCGTATATTTTTTCGTAAAGGTAATCACGTTGTTTTGGAGATAATTTTTTTGAATCGGATACCCCGGGAATCTGCAAAGAAATCGGAATAATAACCGCCGCGGAAACCACCGGCCCAGCCAGAGGTCCCCGGCCGGCTTCATCAATACCTGCAATTCTTGAAAAGCCTTTTTGAAAAGCTTTTTTTTCGAATAACCACAGGTCTTGTTCCATGAGTTCTCAGCAGATAACAACTTGAGACCTTTGCAAAACGTCCCTTTTTGCCCAATTTCTGTGTCGTGCTCAAATTTTAATCCTCAAAATACTCCGTGTATTCATGTGGTTAAAATTTTCGCCTTCCTTGAACTTGAACAAAAATTAACGACTTTCAAAAGTCTCAACCTGGATATGTTTATAATTAATTGAAGGCGGAGAAGTATCACTTGCAAAAAATTAATTATCCATTGAGCGATTAAACAAATAAAAAGATCCCGGCCCTCAAATTAAACAGTTCCCATCCAATATAAAGGAAGACACCATTGAGTGTCCGATTCATAAATGAGAGTTTTTTTGTTGGGCAATGCCGCACAAGGGTTTTCGGTGAGGCGTACAATTAGTACTCCGCAGCCGGAAACCCGCGGAGAACGAAGACCAACGGGAAAAAGACCATTTATGGATGGACACTAATTAATACGACGTTCCTTTATTCTTGCTGCTTTGCCCCTTAGCTTGCGCAAATAATAAATTTTTGACCGACGCACTCGTCCGTGAGTAATGACCTCTATTCTTTCAATCACAGGGGAATGCAGTGGAAAAATACGTTCAACCCCTATGCCGTATGAAACCTTCCGAACGGTAAATGTCGCATGGGC
>DNGT01000343.1 GCA_003486165.1 Desulfobacteraceae bacterium | reverse complement strand
CGCTTTGAACATGAGAGCCATCTGGTGGCACATATCCGATGAGCTGTATGATGAGTTTGGCATGAAGCCGGGAATGAAGGTCACCGGCAAGCTGCTCAAGCTTTATAGCGGCAAAACCGGAAAAGAGGTCGCAGCTCCCAATGAAGCGTTTGAGTGGGAGACTAGCAAGGAGACCGGCCTTGTCGTTTTNNGACGGCAAAGACGTCTACCCCGGCAAAGAAGTCAAGAGCAAGAAGTGGTGGCCGGAGGATAAGATGAAATTGGCTTATACTCTGGACTATATCGGATAGATGTCACTAAACTCATAATCAAAAACCCTCTCCCCTGCTGGCAGGGGAGAGCCAAATCAAAATAAAAATCCCCCTTTTCGGTTTGTCTGGAGAGGGGGATTCTTTTTGCTGTTTTGCCCGAAAATTAGGCTTGTCATTTCGGCCTTTATGTATTAATCAGGTGTTTGTTGTTAGGGGCCAGGTTTCAGGCAAGAAAAAACCTGATTTCTGACCTCTGAATACTTAATACTTAAAAGGTTTACAAAGGAAACAAAATGACCGAAGAAACCAAAAAAGAAGAAAACCAGAAGCCGTTGATTGAAGATGAAGTATACCCCGAAGAAGAACCGGCTCATCCGGGATGGCTTTCCATTGCCGAAATTATGAAGATGGACCATCCTGCCTTTGAAAACAGCAAGTTTCTCATCGGGTATCACCATTCCAGCAACGTCTATGTCCTTGCCGGCGACACCCTGACCGTCGTTGATCCGGGGAATGATTACACCATTTTTAATGAACTTGAAAAATTAGGGTTCAGTATTCTGGACATCAAAAGGATCGTTCTCACCCATGGGCATAGGGATCACTGTATGGGCGTATTTGAATTTTTGAGATATCCTCCGATATGGGAAAAAAAAGAGATCGAGATTATCCTGCATGCGGCCGGGCCCATGGAGTTTAAAAAAACGCTTCAAGAGTATGGATTCACCCCGACCGAAATCAAAGGCGGAGAAACCCTTGAGCTGAGTGGCTTTGAATGGGAAGCTATTCATACGCCCGGCCATACCATTGACAGCATCTGCCTGTATCACCCGGCGACCAAAACGGCCATTACCGGTGACACCGTATTGCCCAACACCATGGCAGATGCCGAAAAAGCCGGCGGTGGAAGGATGGACCATTACCTGTACNNCCTTCCCGGCCATGACGTGCCCGTGGCGCGCACCGGTCGTCACACCATCGAACAAACTTACGAGGCTCTGATGATGCAAGCCATAGACGTCAGTTCGGAGGATAAAATATCCTGGATGGAGGGGGCCTCGAAGCTGGTTGAACAAGGGCTTTTGGCAGAGGGCGTGTTTTGCTGCGACAAAGAGTTGGCGATCAGGCCGGGAAATGTGTCGGCCATGCAGCTTAAGGCCTTAGCCCTGAACGATATGGGCCGCTGTGAAGGGTCCATTGAAATTTTAGATCAAATACTGGAAAAGCAAGCTGACAATGTCTACGCCATGACGGCCAAGGGCCATGCCCTGCTGGGTCTGCAAAAATACGATGAAAGCCTGCCGTACTTTGATGATGCCCTGGCCATCAATCCGGATATCAAGGAAGCCCAGGTGTTCAAGGGGATGGCCCTGACCTTTTTGGGTAAGCATGACGAGGCCATGGAAATAGAAGCTTTTCGAACAGAGTTTGCCGCAAGATTCAAGGATGAAATTGATAAGCGTCAACAAGAAAAAGAACATGGAGAGACGGATCAAAGTACTTAACTAGAATTCATATGCAACTTACCAGCATTGGTATTTTTTGGACACAGATGGACAAAGTTTGTCAAGATTTTTTAATTAAGAAATAGTATTATTATCTGTGTATATCTGCGAAAGTCTGAGTTCTATTTAACTTGATTTGGCAGTTTGTAAGATTCGATAAGCAAGAAGGAGAAGATACAAATGAAAGATGAGTTTTTGACACTGTTTGAGGCCTCAAAAGCTCTGGTAACCTATATCGATAAAGAGTATGTTTTTGACAAAGCCTCTGCCGGGGGATGCAGTGGTATGGACTATCATCTATCGGACAAATTATATGATTTAATTGTAAATACCAGAAAGGCCATAAACGACGTTGAAAACGGACCGAAAGACTCTGATACGGACGGGGAAGCAAGCTTGAGACTGTTTGAGGCTGCAAAAGCTTTGACAACCCACGTTGATAAAGAGCATGCTTTTGATAAGGTAATAGATATGGGGCCTGTTGGTATCGAGACCTATCAATCGGAGGCTTTTATCGAAGTCATTAAAAATACCAATAAAGCCTTACAGGAGGTTGAAAACGGATTGAAAATTTCCGAATGATTCTTCTTGTTTTTATTAACCTTCACCAACCTTGAACCTCTGAACCTCTGAACGATTACGGTTTGGAATCTAAGGGAGAATACATGGCCATAGAGGAAATCACTTACGAAGAGTTTATGAAAAAGATCGATGAGCTTGAGAAGCGATATCGGTCCGATGAGAAAGGTTTTCCTCCGGGCGCTAAAGAAAAAGGCTTGGAGATTTGTGCAAAATTTAGACGTGAGGTGGCGGAGGGCGGTCCGGAGAACTTTGAATATTGGATTGATACGATTTATGGGCTGCCCATGCACAAACCCAAAAAACCGAATATTTCATGAAAAATTTTCAGCAGGGTTATAAATTAAAATTAAACCCACATTTTAAGTGAAAAATAGTGCATACTTCCAAAGAACACTATGTACACTTAACATTTTTCTTTTAGAGCTAAAAATTTTTCACCCTTTGGGCGCTGCCTGATACGTCCATTTGGTGCGTTATCAGGGGTTTGCGGTAGAAAACTACAGCAGCACCCCTGAGTGCCTTCCAAATGAACGCATCAATCGCGTGAAATATCCGGTTTGAATAACGTCAATCCAAAGATCTTGAGAACGAATAATAAGCTTAATCTCAATTTCCATGGAAAAAGAAGACATTCAATATGTTGAGTGTGCGCACTGCGGAGCCCGGGTGCGTAAAAAAGAGGCCGTGGACTACAAACATAACCTTGTTTACGGTGAGCACTACCATTGCCGGGAATGTGATCCCAAAGGGGTTTGGGATTGCGTGAGTCATCATGTGGACATGGACGTCCACTGAGAGGCCTTTGAAAAACGCTCTCTTTTGCCCAATTTCTTCGCATGCCCCGTGGAATGCGTAGCCTTATTCCACTGGGGTCAGACTCAGATTTTAATCCTCGGAATTATGCTACCACGAACCCCTTCGGACTACATTCTCTCGATTAATTCCGGTGGCGGGTCCGTGTGAGGTTTGATTTTCTCCTCTACCTCGTTGCTTAACTCGTTGATGTCAGACTGAGATAAAGACCTGCCCGTATCCACAAATTCGATGTTCGCTGCTTGGCTCCTCACTNNTCCATGATTTTGGCTTCGGTAATCTGGCCATCGGTTATCAGGCAAATGCTCCCTTTTTCCAGATCCTTTTCTACAAACCGATCTTTTTCCAACAAAACCAGATCCTGGATGGCGATTTCTTGTTTCGCCAGCTGCTTTCTAGTGCGCGCGGCAACAAAATCTAACACAGTAAGGTGATTTTTTTCATCT